>JASHYD010000039.1 GCA_030043175.1 Xanthobacteraceae bacterium
GACCGGCCGTTGCGGATGGTCGTCACTTTCACGGCGGGCGGCTCATCCGATGTTCTGGCGCGCGCCGTGGCAACTGCGATGTCGCGCGGGCTCGGCCAGCAGGTGATGGTAGATAATCGCGCAGGTGCCGGCGGCCATATCGGCGCCGAGTCGGTGGCGCGTGCGGCGCCCGACGGCTATACGGTTCTGTTCGGGACCAACGGTACGCTCGGCATCGGGCCCGCCCTCTATAGAAATTTGCGCTACGATCCGGAGCGCGATCTCGCGCCGATCGGAATCCTGCATAAGCTGCCGCTACTGCTGATCGTCAATCCGTCGGTGCCGGTAACGAATCTGCGCGATCTGATCGGTTATGCCCGCGCCAATCCCGGAAAGCTTTCCTTTGCCTCGGCCGGCGTCGGCACGGTCTCGCATCTCGCCAGCGAACTCTTCAAGCAACAAGCGAGGATCGATATTCTGCACGTGCCCTACAAAGGCGGCGGCTCGACTTTTCCGGATTTGCTGGCAGGACGGGTCTCGATGATGCTGGAAACCATTCCGACCGCGCTGCCGCTGGTGCGGAGCGGCGGTATGCGTGCAATCGGTGTGACCGTCAAGGAAGGCTCGGCGTCGACACCCGACATTCCGACGCTAGCCGCATCCGGCCTGCCGGATTTCGACGTGAGTGCCTGGACCGGTCTGTTCGCACCGGCCGGCACGCCCCGCGAGGTCGTCGAGCGGCTCAACGCCGAGACCGCGAAAATTATCCGCGACGAGGTCTATGTGTCCCTCATCCAATCGATGGGAACCGACGTGGCGAGTTCAAGCCCGGAAGGATTTGGCAAATTCGTGCACGATGACGTGGCCCGTTGGACCGAGGTTATCCGACGTTCCGGCATCCTCCCGATCGACTGAAGCCGCAATACGGAGAACCGCATGAATTACGAATCAATCACGGTCGAGCCGGCATCGCCGCACATCGGCGCCGAAATCGGCAATATCGACCTAACCAGGCCGCTGCCAAACAACCAGCTCCACGAACTGCACCGGGCGTTTATCCAATACCAGGTGATCTTCTTCCGCGACCAGAAGATTAGCTTCGACGACCACATCCGGCTCGGGCACTATTTCGGCTCGATCGGCGAGCATGTCGGCGGGGCAACTATCAGCAAGACCACCGACAACCCCTATGTGCGGAAATTTCATTACGACGAAACCTCGACGCAGATTTCCGGCGACAATTTTCACTCGGACCAGTCGTGTGGGGCGATTCCGCCGCTCGGCAGCATTCTCTACAATCACACGGTGCCGCCCGACGGCGGCGGCGACACCATGTTTGCCAGCATGTATGCCGCCTATGACGCGCTCTCACCGCGCATGCAGTCCTATCTCTCGGGCCTGACTGCCACGCATGACGGCAGGCGGGTCTTCGGTCCCACCGCGCCGGTCGCGGTGCACCCTGTCATCACCAAGCATCCCGTCACCGGCAAGAAGGTCATTTACGTCAACACCGACTTCACCGCGAAGATCAACGAATTGCCGGTGCTCGAGGGCGAGCGAGTGCTGCGATTCCTCATCGATCATTGCAACAAGCCGGAATGGACCTGCCGCTTCCGTTGGCGCGCGCACTCGATAGCGTTCTGGGACAATCGCTGCACCCATCACAAGGCGGTCTGGGACTATTGGCCGAACGTGCGTTCCGGCTATCGCATCCAGATCGAGGGCACCGGCGCGCCGGAAGCGGGCTGAACCGTTCGGCGAGTTGCACAGCAACAAGGGCTCACTCGAAAGGTCCGGCCAATGAGGTGAGCGATCCGAAACCCAACCGTCTGCTGGTCCAACCTACGTTGGCACAAGATAGATTTCCTTTTTTCGGAATAATGGGTCTGTGCCAACGCTGAACCCCGTACGGATCTAAGTCCCCGCTTCACACCGTGCGCCGCCGGCCCTGCTGAGCCGCAGTCCGTCCAGCGCTGAGGCAAGCTCCACAGACTTATGTCAAACGGTAGGTCCAGCTGACCGACCAAACTAGCAACCACGCCATAAGCAGAGATCTCGCAATGCTCGACGTTTTTTGCGTTGATCCGCGATGTTCGCTACGGACGCAGGACAATTTTGCCCCTGGTATGCCGCTGTTCGAGCGTACGATAGGCCTGCCGGACCTCGGCAAGCGGGAACACGTTGGCGATTGGAACCTCTAATTCGCCGACTGCGACAAGATTCGCCAGTTCTGCAAGCACGGCAGCATCGGAGGCGTCGCGGTTGCCCGCGGCCTTGACGCCGAATTTATCGACCGCGGCGAAGTCGATGATCGTATCCACGCGCTGCGGCGGCACGCCGAGTTCGGTCACGGCGAGCTCCACATAACCGCCACCGAAGAAGTCCAGGAAGGCGTTGACGAGGCCGTGGGCTGCAGCGGCCCTGAGGCGATCGGCGAGGTCGCGTCCGTAGTTGACCGGGACGATGCCGCGGCCGTACAGCCACGAGTCGTTGGACGGGCCGGCGATGCCAAGGACCGTTGCACCCGAGCGTTTGGCCAACTGCACCGCGATCGACCCCACCCCTCCCGCGGCACCGGCTACCGCAACCGTGTCGCCAGCTGTCAACGCAACGGCCCGGACCGCAGCGTACGCGGTGGTGCCAGCGACGAACAGCGAACCGGCGACGTCCCATGACACCGCTGACGGTTTGGCGGTCAGCTGGGTGGCAGGCACGAGGACGAATTCCGCTTGGCTTGCGCGTTGGTTTGTGAAGCCCAGCACCTCGTCGCCGACCGTGAAGGTCTTGACCCCGGTTCCCACTTGAGCGACCACGCCGGCGAGATCGCTGCCCTGACCCGACGGAAATGTGGCCGGCCAGCGATCGTGCAGCGCGCCCTTGCGGATCATTGCCTCGCCCGGGTTGATCCCGGTCGCCTTGAGCTCAACCTGCACCTCGTCGGGGCCTGGCGACGGGCGAGGCACGTCACGCACCTCGAGCACGTCGACGTCCCCATAGTGATCAAACTTTACCGCTTTCATTGATGTATTCTCCCGTTGAAGTGCTTCAGGGCAGCTCGCGACCAACTCGTTAGAAACTCGTCGAGAGCCAATTTGGCAGAAGGGATCTTGTGCCGCCGATCGTCTTTTGAGTTCATGTATTCGAAGCGATTTGCTTTCGTAAGTGTGAGCTATACTCCATCAAGGCCCTGCTGCGCGCCATTTTCGAATTTCCGTTTTGACTTGCCAAGAAACGGTGTTCGATCGCGGCCAGAGATCGGTTCACGACGTGGCAAAGCGAGCAGCGTCCCAACTTCGACGTGCTTGATGAGGTTGCCGACCGCATCGGATGATGCTGTGACGGAGTTTTCCATTGGCGGCCAGCGCATGTCCACGGCGCGCTCGAGCGCTCCTCAAAGCGGGCTGGTCGAGCGGACCGTTGCCCGCAAGGTCGAAGAAGCTATCGCATGAGTCAACCAGCCCCAAATGCAGCTCGGCTGCAAGAGGTCATCACGAACCCTGCGCACGTCGAATTGCGGCACCATCGCATGGCGACAAGCTGATCCGCAAATGCCTGAGCGGAGGCCGCAATGGCCGGTCTGAGGCGGTTCGCACGATCTCGCATGGTGGCGTGTGTTTGGCTCGGAGAGCATGGGCGGAGGCCGATCGACCGAACGGCGCAAGCAGCCGCGCAACCATACAAGAGATGAAGGAGAGCCCTTCGAGTTCGGCATTCGTGCCGCCAACGCTAGTCAAGATAAGCGCGATCTGACGCGGACGGACGAACGGCCGCAGTGGGCCGGTTGATATCATCTCGAGGGAACCAACCTCGCGCTCGGCTATTATCCAGCGGGTAAGGGTTCAGGTATACGTCATTTCATCTGCTCGACGGTGCCGGAGTCCCGGTATCGCTGCATCTGTAATGCGGCGATCGGCGATGAGACTGAGACCAGCCCGTCGCCTGGTAATCGCCTTGCGACGCCTCGGCTTCACTCAAGGTGGCGCATCGATTTGCCAAGCTATCGAGCAGCGGCACGTCCCATTAACTCCGAATCCGGCAGATGTTCCGGCTTAGTCCTCTTTGGCCCGCCGCCCAGCTACTATGGCCTGAGACCAACGAATGCGCATCATTGCGACCCTGCTTTTCACATTGGCCGCGATGGCTGGATTGGTCTCGACGCTGGGGCTTCTAACATTTTGGGCCCGATTTCCCAGTTGTCTAGATGACTTGTCGAAGTACCAAACTCTCCTTGGGTCGCCAATCCTCGCGGCTAGTTTGGCACTGATTGGAGCCGCTCTAACGAGTTGGAACCAACAGATCATCTCTGCCAAGCATCTTGCGGCTGAACGGCGAGAGCAGGATCGAGCGCTAGACCTTAAGAGACAGCAAATCGTATCAGCGTTCATTGGCGAGATAAACGTCATCCTGAATGAACTCCGTGAATTCTTGAGACCAGCAATCGAGAACGCGCTTCGCGGTATAGAATCCGGCGGAGAAGAAGTTGATGACGAGGTAGCCCGCATCAGCAAACCTCTTGGCAGGTTATTCGACAACAGTCCTATCAGAGTTAGACTATTGCCCAAGCCGATCTCTGCGGAGATGATGCGGTTTTATTATCTCATCGAAGAGCTAAATAAGGACCTAGACTGGTATTGCCGCGCTATCGAGATGGATATTAACCGAAACGTGCGGATAATGAATCGTTTACAGTTGAGAAGATTGCTTAAACAAAGTCTCACTAAACTCAATTCGTCCGACAACTTAGGGCACACTCTCCTCGGAGAGTTAAAGAAGATCCGATTCCCTGCAATTGAATCAGCGGACCAACCTCAAACGTCGCGGAATCGGGTGCCAGGAAGCTGGTATCACAAGTTGGTATCAAGGGGTCGCGAAAGTGGCTCGCCTCTAGAGCTATCGAACCATCCGCCGCATCGCGCAGCTAAACTACATTTGGCCATGCATGCGCGGTCGTGGCTCAGCCAGCTAATCTCATTCGTCCGCATTGCTCAACTACGCGTGGCCGTGGGCGCGCGGTCGTTGCTCAGCCAGCTAGTTCCGCTCGCCTCCGCAGCGAAACTGCGCTTGGACATGCGGGCGCGGTCGTTGCTCAGCAAACTGAGCCCGTACGCCCGCGGAGCTAAACTACGCTTAGCCGCCATGCCGGCGCGGCCGTGGCTCAGCAAGCTGAGCCCGTACGTCCGCGCGGCTAAACTACGCTTGGCCATGCGGGCGCGGTCGTGGCTCAGCAAGCTGAGCCCGTACGTCCGGGCGGCTAAACTACGCTTGGCAATGCACGTGCGGTCGTGGCTCAGCAAGCTAACCCGGTTCGTCCGCGCAGCTAGACTACACGTGGCCATGCGCACACGGTCGTGGCTCACCAGGCTAATTCCGCATGCCCACGCAGCTCAACGACACTTGGCCATGCGCGCGCGGTCATGGCTCAGCAAGCACACGATCCGAGGGCCTCATCCCCCGGGTCCGGCAAATCAAAAGGAACGTATGATGGCCCAACATGCGAATACGCCGCCGCTGACACAGGAAATGTCGGAGCTTCCGGCGCGTGATCCGCCCGCTAACCAAGTCATGCACGTGCGGTCGCGGCTAGTTTCGTTCGCCTTCGTCCGCTTCCTAATCATTTTCTTTGCTGGTGTTGTTGCCACCTTGGCTTGGCAGTCCTGGGGCGGGGCGGCCCTTAAGGCGATCGGCGGCGCTGCCGAAGACGCGATATGTCCGCGGAGCGCCGGTTTCCCGGGACAATCCTGACATGACCTCGGGACCCTCGCCGTCGCCAGCAAGCTCGTGCTGCCAACGCGAACACCATCGGTGCATTGAGATTGAACAGCATCCGACAGACAGTACGATATTACAATTGCATTTCCGGGGACTTTCCCGGGGTGGTTCGCGAAAGCGGTGCCTATTTCCGCCCTTTGCTTGTATCGTTTTCGGGATCGCTGATGAGACCGACGAGCCGATCGTGAGGCTTGAGATGAAGCAGCTTCTTTGCGCTAAGGAATAGCATGACAGAGGTCGGCACGTTCATGGCTGCGGCTACGTGGTAGCCTGATGTTTGTCCTCGTGGCTGGCATACAGCTTGAGACCTCAGTGGCAGCCATGACACTGCGCTGGGTCCGCGCCACAAGAGCGTCATATTGAACGACATCTTCCGAGTCACGGGGGCGTGTCCCAGGCATCTGCGTCAAGCACGCTGAGCTGAGGGGCCGCAACGGTTTTGACCAAGTGAGCGGATTTAATTCCGTCTGAGAATAGGCGGTGGTGGATTGCCTCACCCGTGCGGCCGGGATCACCGGGGGTTGCGTTCGCGCGACCGCCATTGAGGAACAGCAGCCCGAACCGGCAGGTCGCGGGCGCTCATCATGAACGATAGGCTGGATGGATGCACGATGGCTCAAGAACATGTTGGCCAGCGCGTGCGGAAAAATCTTCCATGTCGATTGGCTTTGCGATTTGCCGCGCAAAGCTTTGAAAGATGTCCACCCTGGTTGCCTGCCAATTGATCGTGCCGCGTTGAAGTCCCGATTGTTGTAGAACCAGAGACCCCCGGCTGCCTGGCTTCCGCGCGCGGGCCGCTTTTGCCGGATCTCCAATGTTTCGAGGGCCACCGGGTGATAAATGCCCGAACGCGCCATCAGCAGATCGCGCACGGTCGCCTGCTTCTCAAGGCCCAGTAGGTGCTGCGAGGGGTGTCGGACGCGCAGAAATCGCTGCTTCAGCAGGCCATGGGGCTAATCCAAGGGCCATAGGATCCAGCCGGCGCAATGGATGCATTCGTGGCCGCGCAATTGGCTAATCCTGCGGATTGGGGCGCTGTTCCCCTCGATATTCACACAACAAACGAGCGGGTCCACGTGTGAGCGCCGCCACGCTCCGACATCACTGAGGTGAGCCGGCGTATCCGGTCAAAATGTTCGTCCTGGGCCTGTTCTAAAGGCCACTGCGCCGCGCGGATAGTAATCGCCCGGGTGTGATCTGCGTGAGCGCGTCCAGCGCCCCATCGCGGCTGAGTTCCGCGTCAAGGAGACGGTGGCTGTCCAAGATCCGAAGCAAGCCGAACTGCCATCACCTCGGTAACGGCAGTGGCAATTCTGACCCTGAGCGGCTACACGGAGCTGAACGACGACCAAAGGTGTCCGATGAAGCAATCTGCCGTCCCAGCCCCGACGCGCATCACCGCGCCACGGGGCAAGCCGGCGCGCCCGTGACTCGGAGGACTATCGTTGATTTTATTCACCTTTTGTCGCAGCGTTTCGGGAACGCGAACGTCAAGGCCTACACTCCACCAGAATCCTTTATCCGCCGGTGGCCGGCGATTCCAACGTCCGCAAAAAGGTCTCGGCTTGGAAGCATTGCGAACGTCGGACTCGGACCACTAGCTCAGTTCAGAAGGCCCATTCATGAAGCATCATCACCTGCATGCCAGCCCGGAAACGTGCCATTGGGGTTTCTTCGAGGCCAAGCTGCAGCCCGT
>JASHYD010000491.1 GCA_030043175.1 Xanthobacteraceae bacterium
TATCGGTCTGCTGGCTTTTCAGGTGTGCACAGCTGCACAATCTCAACGATGAAGCAAACAGAATGCCGCGGCAAAGGATTCAAACATTCGCCGATGGCTTAGAGAATTCGCCGCATTGCAATTCTGACAGCATTTCTTGTCACCTTGGCCGCCGGCTTGGCTGCGCAGGTCGGTGTCCCAAACAACCCGCCCGGAGCGAAAATTTGGACAGAAACCGATGAGAAGTTGCTCGGATGACGAGTCTGAGCAACCAGATCGATAGGGTTATAGTTAGTTAAAACAGTATCAACGAAAGGAGACAATGTTTGTGTCGGGAAACGTGCGGACGTCTGGCAACGTTACGAATTGACGTTGTGGCCGATTTACGAACTATCGTAGTCGATTTAGCAAACGACAAGTGAGGATTCGGCCTCGAGCGCAAGGCCGACTAACGTTCGTCAGAGCAGCGGCTAACGCGGCGCATCGCCGCCGCCGAGCCCTCTCAGCCGCGCCTTTGTCCCCGCTGTTATACACACCGTATTGCTAAACTGGTTGAACCCCCGATTTCTTTGTCGAATGTGTCGGGAAGCCGACCGACAGCCCGGACCTGGGGCCCTGGACTAATTTGTCCGATGCCACGGGTCCGGCTGGGGGCCGGCATCGCCACTGGCAACATAAGGGGAGTGTCGATGAGCACCATGCCCGGTCCCACGCAATCCGAGTTGTACGCAGGCTTGTTGCCCATCGAGCCATCAGACGAGCCACCTCCTGTTCGCCCGACGGTCCTTGAGAATGACCTGCCCATGAACGGGCAGCCGTCACTCCGCAAACGAGCTTCGCGCACCCTTTCCCGCTTTCTGAGCACGTTTTGCCTCGGTGTCGCTACCACCTTGGCTTGGCAGTCGTATGGCGACGCATATCGAGAGATGATCGTAAACTCATATCCGCAGCTTGGCTGGTTCGCACCGCAAGCCAAACCGTCCGACAGGATCACGGTGGCGTCGTCACCTGCGCCTTCTTTCGATCCGCAGCAACTCAACGCCATGTCGCAGGATCTCGATGCGGTGAGGCAAAGCATCGACCGCATCGCCGCCAGCATTACCGCAGATCAAGGGCAGATGACGCGAAACATCGACCGGATCGCTACCGCTATCTCCAGCAGCCAAGAGCAAATGATGCATAGCATCGACCAACTCGCGGCTGGCCAGGAGCGGGTAGCGCTCGAGATCACCAAGCTGCAAGCGGTCGAACAGTACATCCTTTACAAGAACTCAGAACCTCCGCCGCGCACGGATCCTGCACTCGCGCCCAAGCGCGTTCCATGGCCGTCGCAGGCATCGACGGCGCACTGACGGCAAGATCGTGCCTGCCAGCGTCATCATACCGCCGGGCCGACGAGCACGGGATTGCTGGAGCGCGATTTTTTGCTAGCCACATTACAAGTCAGCCGCCGTCGTTGGGTTCGGGCCAGCATCACTCGCCGGTAGGGGCACGAGCACGGCCGCACGATTCCTGTTTTGCGGACCTTACCGCTTCTGCGCCGAGGAACGTGGGAGCGTGCTCGAGCCGCCGAAATAGGGGTCGGTGGAGAGCTCCAGGTCAGGTGGTGCCGATTATCCGGTCGACGGTCTTGCCATCGCGCGGGATGCTGAGAGCCGGGGCTTGCTGGCGGAACCTGCAGGCTGGCGGGAGGCTGCCCGATCCATTTCGGACGTCCGGCGACGACGGGGCCTTTTTATTTCCTGCCACGAACTGCGGTATCCCCGACTGGTCTCTCGGACATTCTAGGTCGGGGCCCAAACAAAGCCTGGCCCACCAAATGCGCGGCTTTATTTCACTTGGCGCATTGCAGGACAAGCCGACATGCCCGATGATGCGGCCGAGCTTGGTTTTACGGGAGGGGGCTAAGCTCGGCGGCCCAACCGAACCGGGGGGACTATACGGTTGGGCCGTCACCATTACCCACATTGCCGTTGAGGACCGCGGCCTTGAAAGGTCTCCGATGCACCTCTGCCTACGGGGCGCGGAGAACGGGCCACCTGCGTTCTGCCGGGCCGGACTGAGCCTAGCGGTTCAGCCCTCGGCGAGCAATTCGGATTGTCGCCTGAGTGGCGACCGGCTCTTGTCGCGCACGCGTGAGGCTTGCTGGAGTTTCTGACTTTCTAGCGCCTGCCACCGCTCCACTAGTCCCAGCCAAAACGCCTTATCGCTATCATTGCTAGCGACGGCCGCGAGGCGGCGACATTCATCGGCGAGCCGCCGAAACTGTTCTACACTCACTTCCATCCTCCCTGCCGACCGCCCCCTTCTCCAGCAGCAGACCCAAAAATTGTTGCTAATCTTGGCGAGTCAACGGCTTAAAAATTTCCATGAGCTTTTTTCTATTCAAGAGTGACCGATATGCAACATCTCGACCATACGGAGTTGAAGCTATTTTTCACCGACTACGTTTGGATGTAGCGAGCTTCGCCGCCAAGGGGCAAGCGGCCCCGGTTGCCAAACCAGGGGGAAGACCCGCTCGGTCAGGCGCGGGGGTTGTGAGCCGAGCGGTTAGCCGTTTTGGCGGCAGCTGCTAGCCCCCCGGTGAATTTCACACAAACGACAAGCGGCGAGGTGCACCAGCCGAAGCTCGCCGCGCGGGCGATAAAGCGGCCAACATCATCGGTCTACCGTCGCCTGCAGCGAAAGCAACCAATACGTTGCGCAGACGAATCAGAGCTTTCCGTTCAGCGACTGCGCAGCCAGCAGTTGCCGCAACGTCACGTTCACTCACCGAGCGCCGGGCGGGTTCGGAGAAGCCGGCCGAGAGGGGGCAAATGGCCTCGGCAAGCCACAATTCGCAGCGATCCGCGGAATGGGGCATCATCCAAACTGCGTATCGCGCTCTTACGAACGTTAGCAACCCGACACTAGCATGGGCCTAAGGACGTGCGGCAGCGCGTTTCCCCAGGATTCAGGAGGCTCACGAGATTCGTGTCGTCGCGCAACGAAACCTCTACCACGAAGCCGGAGCCGCCGATAACGCGTGGCTGATTGCCAGCGCCTTTATTGTGGCGCCCTCATATCATCCCTCTTAGACCTTTTGGACTTACCCTTTGCCGGGATACAATTGATTAGTATGGCGGGGATATCTTTGGCCTTCTATCTCGATCTGGTGGCGCCGGGTAAGGTATTCTTGACCATAGTTGTGCTCTTATCGTTTATGGAACAAGGCGGGCTCTAATCCGTGAGTTCTCAACTATGCGTGTAGGACGCTGAAAGAGACCCGTGGTGCGTTCTCCTGCCCGCCGCGCCAACCGGCGCTGCGCGGCACGGACACATCTTCCCCCGGGCAGGACGGCGCTGCGTTCCTATTCCATTTATCCGTTAGCGCGTTGTTCCGCTGGCCCTTTACTGCGGCTAAGATTATAGGCGGTATTGATGAGGGAAACGTGGCTGAAAGCCTGAGGAAAATTTCCCATCTGTCGCCTTATCCCGGGGTCGTATTCCTCCGCCAATAGCCCTACGTCATTGCAAAGCGCCAGCAGACGCTCGAACATCGCGCTCGCTTCGGCGACACGACCCTGCAAAATCAGGTTATCAACGAACCAAAAGCTGCAGGCGAGGAATGCCCCTTCACCAGGCGGCAAGCCGTCTTCTGTTTTCCCGGTATCATACCGGAAAACAACTCCGCTCACCATGAGTCTTTGCTCTATTGCTTGCACCGTTCCAACTATTCGTCGATCAGAGGGAGGCAAAAAGCCTACGATCGGGAGAAGTAAGAGGCTTGCATCCAGCGCTTTGGAACCATACGCCTGGACAAAAGACCCGAGTTCGCTGTCAAAGCCGTTTTGGCAAACATCGGCATGGATCGCATCTCGAATTTTACGCCAGCGCTCTGGCGAGCCTGGCATGCCAAGCTGCTCGACTGCCCTCACCGCTCGGTCGAACGCGACCCACGCCATGACCTTTGAATGGGTAAAGTGTTGGCGAGGGCCTCGCACCTCCCAGATCCCTTCATCAGGTTCACGCCAAATCGTTTCGAGATGATCTAGAAGAGCGCGACCGATAGCTGACCACCGATCAATCCGCGGCAGTCCATGTATGCGTGCCTGGAACATCGCGTCGGCGATTTCACCATAGACGTCGAGCTGCAGTTGCGCGGCGGCGCCGTTGCCGATCCGAACTGGACTTGCGCCTTCGAAGCCAGGCAGCCACGGCGCCTCCCATTCTGGCAGACGCCGTTCACCGCCAAGGCCATACATAATCTGCAATTGGTCCGGACGCCCGGCAACGGCACGCACCAGCCAATCCCGCCAGTCTCTCGCCTCTTCGTAGTAACCAGCGGCGCCAAACGCGAGCAGGGTGAAGGTGGCATCCCTGAGCCAGCAAAAACGGTAGTCCCAGTTGCGTACGCCCCCGGCCTGTTCGGGAAGCGAAGTCGTCGGTGCGGCGACGATCCCTCCGGTCGGCGGATAGGTCAGGCACTTGAGCACGACAACCGAGCGCTTGACCACCTGCGTCCAACGGCCAGCCGGAGCGCAGCGATCGGACCAGTCGGCCCAATATGTTTCCGTGTCGCGCAATGCGCGCTCGGGATGAACCCCTTTCGGCGGCGGCAGATGAGAAGGGCCGTAACTCAGGACAAATGAGACATTCTCGTCCGCGCCAACGTCGAACTCGCCGACGCTAATGAAGTCTCGGCCGCGCAGAGGCACCGGTGTGTGCAGCACCGCCATTTCTGGGCCGGCGATGGCGCGCAAGCCTTGATCGGGAAGATGTTCGACCCAGGGCACGATCGAGCCATAATCAAACCGCAGAATGAACTCGGTCTGCAAAGAGACCCGGCCGCGAACTCCACGCACTATTCGAACAAGATTGGCGCCACCATCGCCCAGCGGCATGAAATCCACGAGCTCAACGACCCCGGTTCTCGTCTGAAACGTGGTCACAAGAATCGGCGAATTACCAAGGTAACGTCGGGTCGCCCGCGTTGTGGTTTTGTCTTGCGGCGCGATCAGCCATCGTCCGTGCTCGGGGCCACCCAGCAGTGCGGCAAAGCACGCGCCCGAATCAAATCGTGGCCAGCAAAGCCAGTCGACTGAGCCATTGAGGGCAATGAGTGCTGCCGTCTTACAGTCCCCGATGATGGCATAGTCCTCGATCCGGCGTGGTGTAATTCGCAGATCACCCATTCACCCCTCCGCCGCTGTCTACAATCGCAACCGCGCGAGCACCACGCCGCTCACAAAGACGGTCTCGCGGCGCCTACGTAAATTTCTTGTCCCTGAATGGTACTCAAGCTTATCTTCAGCACGTTCGCCCGACAACCTTCAAGCGCGTCTTGCGAATCGCTCTTGGCCGCAAGACCTCGTCTTCTCAACAAGCGGCGGCGACAAAGTGTCGGATTTTCGGATTAAGCCAAACCAACGTGCAGAAAAGCTGCAATGCAATCAGTTAACAGCGAGAATCCCCCTCAAAGATGGTCTCGACAACCGTTGCGGGCCATCTCGGAATGTAGGTTCGTCTGACCGGATGCGCCCGGTAACTGCCACGGTGCACCTTATCGTGCAGTTCCTGCAGCTTCTGTTCGAGGTTGGTCAGAGCAAACCCCGGCAAGCTGCCGATAGCTGATGAATCATTACGCGTATGCTCTGCGTTGACGATGCTCCACTTTCTCCGACCCGCCACGCACTTGCCCCGGCACACTTGACCTCAGTGCGGCCAATTTGTGGTAATCCCAACGTCTTGTGACACGGTCGCCAACCCGCATACTATCGACGGGTCGTGCGGTGCGCGAGCATCCCCTCCCGCTTCGCGCGTGACCCCGATCCCCGTCAGCACCACCTCATCGAGGTGCCCGCCTCATTTCCCGCGAGAGCAAAGAGGGATGCAACGGACCCGACCGAACCTTGATCGATGCAACGCTGGTCGCCGTTGTGCCTGTCCGTTCCCGGCGCAAAAGCCGAAGACGCCAAGTATCCCCGTTGGGTGGGATTAAGCAGGGCAGCCCGATGGATGTCTGGGGTCCGGCCAATCCGCCCGCTCTTGGCCGGCAGCTGCCGCCGACGCCCGAAGACGCTCGAGATGAATCCCGTCAACGGCGATTTTGACAGCTAGGCACCTACGGGACCGTCAGCATGCCGGACGTGATGACCTTTATCGCAGGGTCGCCGGCAACGAAATTGGTCGTTGGACTTGGCCACGACCAGCCGTGGCGGGGCTCCGATGTGCCATCCCAAGCGTGAACGCTGCAAGTAACAGCTTTTCCGATTCCTGATGCCGACCGGAAGGGTCGTGGCTCTATTGAAAAAATGCGCATTGGCCCAGGAAATTTCAGCCCCGAGCCGCTCATAACCGGACGTGAACCTCTCGATTCATTCGCCTCGCGTCATGCACGAAGGTCTCAGGCATCCCCCAAACCTACCAGTGTGACGGGCGTCGCCGGTCCACGCAGCGATGCGCAACTGTACGAGGTTTCGGCAGTCGCGCAGCCCGGTTCGATGATGGCAGCAGAAGAAGCAAGATAGTCGGGCCCAGCAGCTTCGCGTCTTGAGATCGAAGACGGACTCTGTGTGGGTCAGCCCGAGCATCGGCTCACCAGCTTGGCTTCTTTCTCCCTTTACTTTCGGATAAAATCGGTCTCGCACGCGCCTACTGTAGGATGCGATTGACGAAGGGGGAAACGGAGTCCTCAATGAACCCGGGGCAACGGAAAGTCCGTTTTGGTTGTGGGATTGGCGGCCACAGCGCCGCCCTGGGGCGGACGGCGGATCTATCCGGCAAGACCCGAAAAGCAACATGCCCCCGCATTGCGCTGTCCTCTGAAGGCGACACCTCTACCGGAGCTTTGATGGAGAAAAGCCGCATGAAACGCTTGTTTGTGGAGGGCACTATAAGTTTGATGAGCGCGCTTTCGCTCGCTATCTATTCCTGCGTAATCCCTCGCGCCCATGCTTTCGATTCTTCCAAATGGGGACATGACGCC
>JASHYD010000492.1 GCA_030043175.1 Xanthobacteraceae bacterium
CGACGAGGCCGAGGCTGTCGTCGGCACCCTTCAGTCATCAGGAAATGCCCCTGAAACAGCGGGGTTTTCTCTCCTGGTCGACGATGGTCGATCGCATCGTGTGAACACACCCAAGCATATTAGCCTCCCCCGCGACAAATTGGCTCGGGTGCTCAGCCGTACTGGTGCCAAACATGCTGTAACCTGAGGCGGTCTTCGGTCCTTTCGGGACGGCGGAGGTCGCGCATGTCTATGTTGCTGCGCTATATTTTGGCTGCGTTCGTCATGCTTGGGGCGGCTATAGTTGCAATCTCTCCCTTCGCCAGCACATTGCGTAGAGCAATGGTCGCGCCGCGATGTCGAGCTTCGCTCCAAGCTTGTTTTCAATTCGGTGCGGGACGAACTGGCAAATCTTCTTGCGGCCGACGCAACCGCGCAAATCGATGATTTGTTTGGCCGTCTCGCTCTTGATGAGAGGTTGCTGGCAGTAGGTTTCTGTGACCGCGAAGGTTTGCTCCGCTATCGCAGCAAGCTCATGCCGACAAATTTTTCTTGCGAGAAAGTTGCCCGCACGACAAGCGCCAGCTTTTCCGCGATCGGTTCCGATGATCGACGCCTCCTTGTTGGCTCGTTCCCCATTGCTACCGACAAGACAAGTGGGCACCTCGTCCTTCTGCACGATCTGACGTTCGCGGAGCAGCGGAGCGCACAGGCGCGAACCTGGATTGCTATCGCGCTCACTGGAGTCGCGCTCATCGGCGCCGCACTTGCGTCGATTTTCGCGCTCCTGATTGTTCGCCGCTGGTTGCAATCGATAGGACGTGCGATCGACGACGTAAAAGCAGGACGAGAGGGCGGATTTGGTGACGCCGACGGTCTGGTATTTGGCCGCCAGATTCGTGATGTCCTGCAAGAGCTCACAGAAACAAGGCGCTCATTTGATACCACGGATATCAATTGGAGCCCCGACACCTTGCGTCGCACGCTGGAAAGCCAACTTCACGACACACAAATCATCGTCGTTTCGAATCGAGAGCCCTATATCCACAATCGCGCTGCTGACGGGGTCGCGCTGCAAACTCCCGCGAGCGGACTTGTAGCAGCAATCGAGCCAGTAATGCGGGCGTGTGGCGGCACCTGGATCGCGCACGGCAGCGGCAACGCCGATCGCGACGTCGTCGATGCCCAGGATCGTATTCGGGTGCCGCCCGCCTCTCCCGCCTACACGCTGCGCCGCGTGTGGCTCTCTGAGAAGGAGGAGGAGGGCTACTACTTCGGATTAGCCAACGAAGGATTATGGCCGCTTTGTCATATTGTGTTTGTTCGCCCTGCCTTCAGAGAAAACGACTGGAATGAATATCGCGCCGTCAACGCACGGTTCGCTGCCGCTGTCGTCGAAGAGGCGAAGTGTCCGGATCCGATCGTCCTGGTGCAGGACTATCATTTTGCGCTGCTGCCGAGAATGATTCGCCAGCAGCTCCCGGATGCAACCATCATCACGTTCTGGCACATTCCCTGGCCAAACGCGGAGACCTTCGGCATTTGCCCGTGGAAGGAGGAAATCATAGCTGGTTTGCTTGGAAGTTCAGTTCTCGGCTTCCACACCCAATTCCATTGCAACAACTTCATCGACACCGTCGATCGCTTTATCGAGAGTCGAATTGATCGTGAGCACGCTTCAGTAACCGTCAGCGGTCATGAAACCTTCGTTCGGCCGTATCCAATCTCGATAGAATGGCCACCAACGGCACTCGCCGGCCAGAAATCAGTGGCCGACTGCCGGACCTCGGTTCGTGCTGGCCTGGGTTTGAGTGACTCGATACGTATTGGCGTCGGCATTGAACGCTTCGACTACACCAAAGGTATTCTCGACCGTTTGCGCGCTGTCGATGCGTTTCTCTCTCGTTACCCCCGAATGGATCGGTCGTTTTGTCTTCTTCCAGGTCGCGGCTCCGACGCGGGCGAAGCTTGCGACATATCGCAACCTGCAGGACGAGGCCGAGTGTCTTGTCCGCGAGATTAACACTCGCCACGGCAGTGACAGCTACACCCCCATCTCGCTCGTTATCCGGCACTTTGAGCCAGCGGAAGTGTTCGAGCTCTTTCGCGCCGCAGACCTGTGCGTGGTCTCTAGCCTTCATGACGGCATGAACCTCGTTGCCAAGGAGTTCGTGGCTGCTCGCGACGACGAGCAAGGGGTCTTGATCCTGTCCAACTTTGCCGGGGCATCGCGCGAATTGTCAGAAGCACTGACTGTAAATCCGTATGATCTCCAGTCGGTGAGTGAAGCCATCGCGCAGGCCCTTCGCATGTCCGAAACCGAACAGCGCGATCGCATGCGGCTGATGCGTGACGTGGTGCGCACTCGAAATGTCTATCGTTGGGCGGGCCAGATGCTCCTCGACGCATCGCAGCTCAGAAAGCGCCAAAAGATTATGCTGCTGGCTTCACAGAAGCCTAAGAATACACTCATCCAAGGTCGTTTCGGGAGATTGCGTCAAGTTCGATGACGAGATCATTTGGTAAGGCGAAAATCGAATGTACAGAAGTGGCCCTTCCGACGGTTGGCCGCATTCGACGGGCGCCGATGCGATGCGGGAAGGCCGCTGTTCGCGGCGATGGAGGGCCGCAGCGAATTTGATCCGAAGCGAGGAGATGGCGAAACGTCAGGCGAATGCCGCTCTCCGTGCCAACGCGCCCGCCGGGCAGGTCAATCGCCACGCCAGACCCGACGGAGCGTAATCAAGCTGAACTTCGCCCCCGAGGGTCCGCTTCACCATCGTGTCGATGACCGTCGTGCCGAAACCTTGGTGCTCCGGCGGTCTCACAGGAGGTCCGCCGCTCTCGATCCAACTCATCGCGAAGGCACCACCGTCAACCCCCCAACTCACTTCGACTTGGCCGGCATCTGTCGAGAGTGCACCGTATTTGCCGGCATTGGTCGCAAGCTCGTGGAGTGCGAGACCGACGGCCTGGGCCGCAGCCGCGTTCAAATGCACTTTTGGGCCTCTCACGGCGATCCGAGATTCAAAAAAATCCGCAAGGTGCGCGAGCTGAGCGCGCACCAAGTCGTCCACGTCAGTTCCCCGCCATTCACTTTGGATCAGCAGGTCCTGGGTGGCCGCGAGTGCCCGGATGCGCTCGGTGAAAACAGCGGAGCGGCCGGGTTCTCGAGTCGCAGTCTGACGGGCGATTGTTAGCACGATGCCGAGGATATTCTTGACCCGATGACGGGCCTCGCGCATGAGAAGATGAATTTGCTCCTCGGCATGCTTCTGTGCGGAAATGTCCTCGACCACACTAACGAAATAATCGATTGATCCGTCGCTCTTGCGAACGCAGCTGACGGTCCGGCGAATCCAGACGATCGTCCCGTTCTTGCGTAGAATACGCTTGTCCACGCTGTAGCTGTCGACTTTCCCGTCGCCTAATCGCTCCAATTGAGCGAGTTCCACAGCAAGATCATCCCGATGGGTGATTTCCTGGAATGACTTCGTGACGAGTTCTTCTTCCGGCCAGCCGAGAATACGGGACATTGCCTTGTTGACCCTCAGCCACCGGCCATCAAAGGCAACATGGGCGATACCGACCGCCGCATTCTCGAACGTGGCTCGGAACCGGACCTCGCTCTCGGCGAGAGCGTGCGTGGCCTCGACCTGGTCCCTGCTCATATCGGCGGCCAACGATGCAGCGCCTTCGGTCTGGTTCGCGCTTCGTAAACGGCAAGGCTGCTTGGCACTAGCGGCTTCCATTCTGGTGGTGCGCTCTTCCTCCAAGCAAATGGATGCGAGGCGCCATGAGTTCCGGCCACCTGTTACGCAAGGAGGCCATCCGTTTCTGCGCAGACTTTTTGGCAGTCACAAATTTCGCTGAACAGCGGATTTTGGGCGACCGAAAATTCTTCGTGGCAGTCGGCGCGGATGGCGGCAACTCCAGCGTTCCGGACTATTACGGCTGCGAGCTCTGTAACGCACCCAGTTCGGGCGTACTCGTACTGCTCCAGCTCGAGTCCCATCATACTGTCCGGATAAGAGACCGTGTGCCGGATGGATCGCAACCGCAAGGCCCTCGCGAGGCCATTTGGCGTTCCGCGACCTGGATGTTAAACAAAGGATAGACGCGCAGTACCGCGTCGGCCTTTCAGGGGAGGGAATCCATGAAAAAGCTGCTACTTGCGTTTCTCGCGCTGCCGCTTGCGCAAAGCGCCGCGGTCGCACAGGCCGCCGGAGATGTCGCGGCCGGCAAGGCCTATTGGGATAGGCTCGCACCCAGGGCGACCGATTGCAAGGATTGTCATGGCCTCATGGGCGAAGGCGGTTTCGGCCCGGATCTCGCGGGGCGCGGATTGAATGCCGCGCAGATCCTGCGGGCGG
Organism: Xanthobacteraceae bacterium; assembly: GCA_030043175.1. The sequence continues at coordinate 4,353 of JASHYD010000492.1, forward strand.
CCCGTCAGCCTTGGGGCGTCATGCCGGCCTTTGTCGATAGCCAAGTCAGCGCCAAAGATGCTGCCGATCTCGCTGCCTATTTTGCCTCGCTGCCGAAGCCGGCGGAACCCGGTAAATGGCGTGTCGAGGTTCCAGCAGGCGCTCCTCCGGGCCAAGCCACCATGATCAACATGGGATGTGGTCAATGCCACGGCGCGACCTTCAATGGACCACGCGG
>JASHYD010000493.1 GCA_030043175.1 Xanthobacteraceae bacterium
GGTGACGAGTGCGGTTTTCCCGGGGAGGTTGGGCATGATCAAGCTCCTTAGGCGTTGGTGCCGCCATCGACCGTCAGATTGGCGCCTGTGATGTAACCGGCTTCCGGACCGGCAACGAACGCCACCATCGCAGCAATATCCTCGACATGGCCGTAGCGCTTCAGTGCGGTGTTGGCTATCTGCGGCGTCGCCCAATCACCGGCGGCGGGGTTGAGATCGGTGTCGATGGGACCCGGCTGAATATTGTTGACGGGATTCCGCGGAACCCGACTTCGCGCGACAGTCCCTGAACGAACATCTTGACCGCGCCCTTGGTTGCCGCGTACGCGACCAGGCCCGGCGTCATCATCCGCTCGCCCACGCAAGAGCCCATCGTGATAATGCGGCCGCCATCCCGCATGTGCTTGAGGGCGGCCTGTATGGCGAGAAACACACCGCGTAGATTGAGGTCGATCACTCTGTCCATTTCTTCCAGAGTTGTCTCTTCGAAGGGCTTCGGAATGGCCGTGCCGGCGTTGTTGACCAGAATGTCCAGCCGGTCCAAGGTCGCCACGGTTTTTTCGATGGCGCCACATACGGCCTTCGCATCGGTGGCATCCGCCTGGATCGCGATTGCCTTGCCGCCAGCGACTTCGATGTCCTTCACCACTCGCGCGGCAGCGTCGGCGCCCTTGGTATAGGTGATCGCGACGCTGGCGCCGTCAGCCGCCAACCGCTTGGCGATGGCCGCTCCGATGCCGCGGGAGGCGCCGGTGACGAGTGCGTTTTTTCCGGAGAGGTTAGGCATGATGGTTTGCTTTCCTGTTTGATGGATTTGAACGCTCATGGAGCCCAAGGATCGCTGGACGAAAGGAACATCGAGACGTCGCGAACGAACATTCCGGGATATTGATGGTGTCCGCCGTGCGCAGAGTCCGGATAGATGATCAGCTTTGCGTTCGGCAGGTTTTGTTGCAGGATGAACGAGTTCACCGTGCAAATGATGGGATCATTGCTGCCGTTCGCGACCAGCGTTGGCTGCGGGATCGTTCTCAGATAATCGTAAGAACCTTCGCGTCGCTCGCTCCATTTCGCGATAGCCGCCCGCTGTGCCGGCGCCACCTTGTCGTTCACCTCCGGGTCACGGTCCTTCGAACGAAGCCGGAATCGCTTGAGAAATTCGCGGCCTGCCGCCTGGCTCGCCGGCGACGGGGTGAAGAAAACACTGAGCCACAGGTGATCCGGGTTGTCATAGCTAGCGCCAAAAATCCGGTTGCCTTCCGGCGTGCCGCCTTGCATGCCCTCGCCGCCGCGCGGCCCGGTACCAATCAAGACCAGGCGGCGGACCAGATACGGCGCTTGAAGCGTGATCTCCTGCGCGACAAAGCCGCCGATCGAGAAGCCGAGCACGTCGACTTTCGTCAGCCCGAGCGCCTTGATGAGGGCTATCGCATTCGCGCCCACGTCCTCGAACGCGGTCGGTACTTCTCCGGAGGAACTCGCGATGCCGGCATTGTCGAACAAGATCACTTCTCGGTCTTTGGCGAAACCATCAGTCACCGCCGGGTCCCAATGATCCATGGTGCCGGTGTAGTGCTGGTTGAAGACGAGCGGCACGCCGTTCGGCTTGCCGAAGCGGCGATAGCCGAAGCGGATACCGTTGGCCTCGGCGAACTGCGTCGGCGCGGTCTGGTGGGTGTACTCGGTCATGGCGCGTCTCCTGAATGCCAGTCCCGGAAATGCAGCAGTGGACTCTTCAGCTCGCGGTCTTGCCACCGTTGATCCGCACGATCTGGCCGGTGATGAACGAGGCTTTCTCCGAAGCGAGAAACAGGATGGCGTCGGCGATCTCCTCCGGCTTGGCGCCACGCCTCAGCGGCACCGCGGCGTAAAACGCCGATTTTTTCTCCGCCGTGCCGGTCAGCCGGTCGAGCATGGCAGTGTCCGTCGGACCGGGCGCCACCGCGTTGACACGGACGCCGAAGGCGGCGGCTTCGAGGGTTGCGGATTTTGTCAGGCCTTCGACAGCATGTTTGCTGGCGGTGTAGAGCGACAGGTTCGCCGCGCCGCCTCGTCGGTCGCGGCATCCGGTCGTCTCCTAGATGTCAGGCAGCAAAGTCAAATTCCGTTAGCGTGATGCGTTCTGCGAGGCGGTGTGCTGACAATGGATCGTGGGAGGGGAGCAGCACCGTCGGCTCCGAGCGGGCGAACGCCGCGATGCGTTCAAGGGTGTCGAGATAGGCGCGCACGTCGCCCGCGAGTCCGTCCACGACGCGCTCCTTGAGGAGTATCTCAGCGTAGGTGGCATCGGCAGCGATGAAATAGGTCACCTCGGGTGTTCGCACCACCACGGACCTGTGGCCTGCCATGTGTCCTGGGGTGGGTACAGCAAAGACCGAGCCGTCCGATGTCAGGGGCAAGGTGCGATCGAACGACGATACGGCTGGCCCAGTCAGTTCAGTTTGGCGAGGCTCAAACCATGACGGAAAGTGTGACGGGTTGGCTCCGAGCAGCGCGCCTTTTACTCCCTGCGCAGCCTGGTAGTTCTCCGGCGAGACGAGGATATCGGTGTCGCGGAAGTAGCTCAGGCCGTCCGCGTGATCATGGTGCAAATGCGTCATCACAACCATCCGGAGGTCTTTGCCGGGGTCGATGCCTATCGAGCGTAGCCGGGGTCCGATCTCGTCCTCAGGCTCGACGTGAATGTCGATCGCGAGATCGAAGAATGGGCTCCACCAAGGGAAGTAGCCACGCGCCGAAGCACGAGCGCTCTCGCCGGTGTCGACGAGAATGAGACCCTCGTCGTGCTCGATCATGAACGAGTAGATGGGCAGCGGCTCAGTCCACTCACGGTCGAGAAGGATCGCGAGGCGGCGGCGCCAGAGTGGAAGGTTGATGTTCCCGGCCCGGTGCGAGGGGCGGATCTGGATCGTGCCCGTCTTGACGGCGTGAACGGTGGTCATGGCATGCTCCAGTCTCTGGATGGCCAGGAAATCGGTGTTGGCGGTTATCTCGGTTATCGGTTGGGCTTTCGCACGGCGTGGCCTGAGCGACGCTTCAGTTTCCTCGTGACAGTCATTGTGCCTGCGAGCCAGGAGCCGGGATTTCAAATGCATTCAAAAGCGCGCAGACAACGTGATAGATACCGGTGAGATACGTGATTTCTACTAATCCCCGTTGTCCGAAAGCATGCTCGGCTGCACTATAAAGAGCCGCGTCAACATGGTGCTCGGCTGAAAGTTGCCGCGCGAAACGATACGCGATTTTCTCTTGGTCGCTCAGTTCATCTGGTAGTCTGCCGGTCGCAAGCGCTCGGATTGCATCCTCTGAAATGCCCGCCTTTTGTGCCGCCTCCGAATGAGCGTAAAGCTCATAGGGCGATTTCCACACGGCACCGACGGCGAGGACCACGACTTGGCGGACACGCTGGCTTAGCGACGTTTGTTTTTGTTCAGTTTCCTGCAAATCCAAAAAGCTCGACGAAATGGCAGGGCTGAAGAGTATCGGATTGAATGGACCGATAAGTCTCCCGTCCGCAAGCTTGCCCTGGAAAACACCTTTGGCCCACTGAAACCATGTCTTATCTAGCCGTTCGTAGGTTTCTTTTTGCGCTGTCGACAGCGTCGAGGGATCTAACAAGGGCAGACGACCGCCTAACATTTCAGTTTGCGCAGACATTGTGCACTCTCCTATTCATTGATGAGTTAAGTGCCGCACCGCGTCACTGAACGCCTGGGCTGCGGCTCCTGACTTGGCCAAGAAGATTCATCAGGTCCTCCACCTGGATGCTCTCCAGGGAGAGGACGGCGGCCTGGATGTTCTTACGCAGGCCCGCGTCGGCGCGGTCGCCAACGAGCCTGTCGAACTTGGTCACAACATCATCCCAGGTGAAAGGGCGGGTCGGGAAACCGGGGTAGTCCTTCACCTCGTGGGTGTCCGATTGGCCGTTCGTGAGCAGGACGGTCACCCGGGCCGGCATTTCGGCGGGATAGCGGGCGGTGAAGCCGGCATTTGGCCTGACCTGAACCTTCAGGAGTAGACTCTGCACGTCCGGCCGGGTGATCCGCTGAGGGGTGAGCTGCGTCGTACGGACCTCGCCGTCGATTGCGGCCACAGCCAGCAGATAGGGGAGGCTGTGGTCGGCATCTTCCTTCGTGTGGACTTTGGTCTTGGGCCCGAACTTCCCGCCGCCGGTGAAGTCGTAGGCGTCCTGGAAGACCTCCGCCTGGATGCTTGCGACTGCGGCGGGATTAAATGGGTAAGCCCTGCGTAGCTCGAGCATGCAGAAGATGGCCGACTGGGTCGGGACGGCGCTATTGTAACTCTTGAGCGCGAGCCGATCGAAGCAGTCCAGCTGCACGAGATCCCAATCGACCTTGATCGGCTGACCAAGAGCGTGGGCGAGCCCTTCGGGGCCCTCGATCACATACTTCGGGCCGGTCACGCCGCGGGACGCCAGGAATGCCCCTTGGATGCCCGCGAAGGTCAGCTGGCTGGGAAGCAGGCCCTTCCATTGCGAGATCGGCGTGGTTCGCACCACGAGCAATGGAACGCCGCTAGATGCGCAGATCCCGATGGCCGACGTCGTCTGCTCTTCGTCCAGCTCGAGCGCCTTGGCTACCCCGGCACCCCGCGAAAAGATTAGTTGCGTGGTCAGGTCGAACCCGCGCGCCATGAAATGGGCGGCGCCCGTCAGCGTCGCCTCGACTTGGTAGGCGACGGCCAGAGCCGTCAGGAACTCCTTGCCCGAGCGGCCGGCGTACTCGCAGACGGCGAGAACGCCGCCAGTGTTGTCCGACGGGTGGCAGAGCTCGGCACCAGCAAGGTAGCTGTCCATATAATCGAGGTAGCGAACCAGGCCCGCGTTGTAGGACCCGGCGTAGACAACGTTGGCCTGCCCGCCGCCGATCAGGGTGCAACGAGCATCCGAACCGAACGCCTTCGTCTGCGCCAACAACGCTTTCATGGACGGCGCCTCGAGCGTGCCGATGCCGCAGGCCAGCGAATCCAGGAGGGCAATCTTTAGCCGCTGCCGCCGCTCGGCCGTGAGGTCCTCGAAACGCGTGCGCGAAGCAAATCGGGCCATACCTTGAGTCTGGCTTGGCCCAGTCGTGACTGGCTCCAGCGGCGCGCCGCCGGGCGCCGCAGCGAGTGGGTTTTCCGAGCATGCGGCTTCTGCGACGACAGCCGATGCCGCTAAGGCAGCGATTCCCTTGAAGGATGTCCGACGATCGATCCCGGTCACTGCCACGCTCCGATCAGTGTCGAAGATCAACGCCCGGCGTTTCAAGTTGTTGCGAGAGATGCCCGGGGCGACAGCGACGGTGCTTGCTTCGCAATGCCGGCAGATAGGCCTGGCAATCATGACTGCGCTATCGATCAGGCGCTGCGCGTCACCCTTCGAGCGCTCGCCGCCTCTCGGGGCGCTCATGGTGCAGGTCACTTCAATCTAGATTGCGACGATGCTGGCCGCCGGGCTTTCCACACGACTGAACTGTTGCCCTCCTTGGGCGGCTTTCGAGGGCACGGTGCATAAAAAATAAAGAAGTGACGGTCACCGAGCACTTCTCCGGAACGACGCCGCGCAGCAACCTGTTTAGGACCCAGCCGACAACTCGTCATATCCGGCCTTGATGATCGTTTCCTCCCGAAACGGTCGGCGATGAGTTGTCGGTGCTTCGCTCCTGCGTGAGACTTTCGAGTTGCACCCCTCACGCGGTCCCGGCTCGTACTCTGCTGATGCTCCAGGGGCCGGGGCCTCCGGCGCGCGGCTACCGAGCGACTCCGATGACGCACCCATCCATTTTCGCTCTCGAGGAGGATCGCCAAGGGGCGGCGGAGTCATCCACCTCGCGACCGAGCAGGCCGCGGGACTTCGACACGACCACTGTTGCAAGCGAACTCAGCATGCGGGCCAGGAACGGGATCGAACGCCTCCTTGGGCCCAAATGGAAAGAATGGACGCCTTCTCAATTGGCAGCGCGGCTCGCCGAGTTGTCAGGATTGGACGTGATACGAACGCCAAACATCGGGCGGTTTACTCACCAAGAAATCGAAGCGTTCTTGAAGCGGCATGGTCACCACTTCTCCGACAGCGGGGCCACCCTTGACCGATACCCGAGCGACGAGATGCGAATTCGTAAGTACGCCCTTCATTGCGCCCTTGTCGTGCGTCGGCGCCGAGGAGGCACGGTGCTTGCACTGGTGGAGCGGCGGACAAAAACCACCATAGGGACCTACGATTCATGGCCGGAAGTCGAACGTGCCATTGAGCAGCACGACGCGAAAGCGCTGCGCACCACCTGATCGCCAGGCCTGAAAGGAACAATTGCCGAGCTTTGTACATTGGTAAGTACCAATCGTTGTTCAGCAACTTGGCCCCGTTCGCAAGTGGGGCCATTTTCTTGCTGTGCTGCGATTGATAGGTGCGACGAGCCGGCTGAGGGAACCTTAGCGAGCTTCGTCCGTTGGTAGGGTGACGACGATAGGTCGTACTTCCTTTACGACTTGGCCCCACGACTAAGCGGGGCCATTTTCTTGCTGTGCTGCGATCCGCTCCGACAGTCTTCAGCGCCCGGTGCAGCCTGGCCGCTGTTGTCGTCGCACCGGCGGCGATAAGGCGGGCAAGCACGATTGGGCTACGGCCACACCCCCCGCCGCCGGGATTTCTACCGTAGGGTACGCAACGAGAGGCAGGTCACGCGCTGGTCCTTATTTCATGGGGCTTTGTTTGGAGCGCTCTGACGCTTGGCAGCCCGTGTCGCATTGAGCATCGCGATATTAGGCATCCCGTTCTGCCGGCGCCTTGTTGGCCCACTACGATCGGCCGCCCTTGCCGCCGACTTCTGCCAGCACAATCGGCTATGTCTTCCTGATGGCGACCTTGGAGACGTGGGCTTGCTTGCCAACGAGGCTAACGTGCTCTCCAATGGTTTGCAGGAACTCCGGCCTAAGAGCGACGCATGCTCCTTCCCCAATCTTCGTAGCTTCGGTCTCCCGGCGGATCATTTCGAGATCCTCGCTGAGGGGCGGTTATGCAGGAATTCCATTGGCATGTGAAATCAGGCCTCTCGTTCCTGAGCCCGGTTGGCCACCACCATCGGTGCAGAGTCGGGCACCGGATGATTGGCCGGCAGCGGGAAGGAATTCGATGCGCTCACGGCAGCGGCGAGCCA
>JASHYD010000040.1 GCA_030043175.1 Xanthobacteraceae bacterium
GCCCATTTTTGATACAATCCAAGAGGACAGACTGACGATACAAAATCGTGTTGAGGTCGGTGACGCCAGACAAGAGCGCAACCTTTGCCGCCTCAAGCAGGAAATGATCATCGAGCGCCATTGCATTCAACACAGCATCTAGTCCGAGGTCTTGCGTCAGCGCGCCTTCATTCCAGGGGAGAAGCTGTTCGAGCCGCAGGGTTTCTTGCTTTGCGCTCCGGTAACGCAGCTCCTTCTCCCGACGGGACAACAGCTGGCTGGAATCGAAATCCCGCTCTCTGTACATCAGGAATGCCTTCATGACTTGAGTCGCTCCGTGATCGCGTCGTAGGTCAACCGGTATTTCTGAGCAATCGCCATCGCGTAGGCGAGACCATCCGCAGGCCGCCTCACAATCCTGAAGGTTCGCAATGCGGGATTGTCGGGATCGACCGTGCTGACCATAGAGACGGTCTGGGGCCCGCAGGAAGCCAGCTCGTCGACGAAAGTGACCCACACGCAGAGTACGTCGAGCGCCGATATTTGCTGCATCACCTTCTTACTCAAAAAAGTCTCGTCTTGAATCGTCGTCGAGGTAAAAATTTCATTCATAATGACGATCGACCGCGATGTGGCCCGCTCAATGATGGAATGAATTCTCAGCAAATCAGCTTCCAGCTTGCCGCGGAGATTCTCGACTTTCTCTTCTTTTTCAAAATGAGTGAATAGCTCGTCGAAAAGAAACAGCTGCGCCCTGGTGCCGGGAACAGGCCAGCCGATACTTGCCAAATAATGCAACTGTCCAAAGGTCCGAGCAAAGGTCGTCTTACCTCCCTGGTTAGGCCCCGATACGACCAATATTCGTTCCTTAGTCTTCAAGTAGAAATCGTTGCAGATGACAGAGCCATTTTGCTTGACGAGCTTGTGCGCCAAGGCGATATCGAATCCATCGTAGTCATAGACTTGTTTGGTCATGTCAGAGACATCCGGATAGCAAAAACGTAATCCGGCGTGGAGTAGACCTTTTGTATAGTCGATGTATGAAAGGTAAAACTGGATCTCGCGGTCAAATGCTGCCACAGTATCGTCGAGATAATTAACGTTTATAGTGCAATAGTCTTCAAGCTGACCGAATACCTCGGGATGCAATTTGGCAACGAATTCGAGTATCTTTGCTTCGATGTGATTCATATCTTCGGTCTCGGAAAATCGTACTCTGTAATCCTTGGCAGCGCCTTGCTTGAATTTTTCAAAGGTATCATCGACCTCCTTGCTGTAGTCGTGCTCGTCCTCATATTTGAGCACTGTAAACTTGTCGCCTTTAATGAGTAAGCAATACTTGACAGTCGCCAAAGCAGCCTTGAGTGTATTTGTTTTCGACAATAGTCCGGTGAACGGAGCCGAACAGGCATAGTCCGTCAGGTAGCCTCGAAAACCTAAAAAGCCACGCGATTTGAGGTCCGTATCGGAAAGACCAGTCGCAAATGCATGAATCGCGTCGCAATACACTCCAATGGTATCCAAGAACCAGGCCTGTTTTTGCTCCTTGTAAGAGAGTTTTTGTAGACGTTTGAGATAGTCACGCATCTTGCGCATTTGTTGCGCGAAAGAACTCACTCGCTCAAGTAGCGCCGTATTTTCGAGATCTTGCATGACCTCGTGACGATAGTTGATCGCATCGATCCGGCGTAGAGGGGCGTAAAAGAAAGGCTTTAAGTTGTACTCCTCTCGACCAGCCGTAATGGCATCGACGATTTGATCGCAATTAAGGTCGGGGAAGAAATGAGGCGGTTTGACCGCCTCATCGGCAGCGCGATCGCCAGCATTAAGGAACAGAATGCTGTAGTAGGCGCGCGCCGGGCGCGCGCCATGAGGCATAGGACCCGCTGAACGGGCCGGCTGCCGAACGCGATTGAAGTCGACGACTTTTTGGGTTGCCCGATTGTCCATGCCAGCGACCACACAAACGTCTGTTGGCGTCCCTCGCGAGGGATGCGATATCATGAGTGCGGCGATCGCGGCGGCAGCTCACTGCCCGACGGCTCGTCAGATCGGGGCATTGCCTTGATCCCGTAGGAGTGAAGGACGAGGCTAATCTCCCGCTCCGTGGGACTGGCAATAAAAAACCCGCCTCGCGGCGGGTTTAGGAACGCTCCCACCGCGATCGTCCGCGGTAGGAGTCATCAGCCTTTCGGCAGGTCACGGGCGACTCCATGCCCGGTACGTGATATAAATATCTCACGGGGCGCGTCAAGTCGAAAGCGAGCGTTGACATTTCCTGTGAGTGGATCGTGTCAACCAACCGGTAGTCCGGTCGAAGCCCGCTCCAATGGCTTGGGAACAATTGATCCTGTTCGCAGTTGGAACGGGGAAATAGCCCTCCACGCGAGTAGGACGGCTGCTAGCCAGCTTGGTCGCCATTGGGCTTGGAGCTCAGCCGCGTAGCCTCGCGCCAACCCTTGGGTTTGTTTTGGAAAGGCACCGCTATGAACGGCCGGCGGCGCGGTGCGCGCTTGACCCCGGCGTGAGGACTCCCTAAACTCGGAAAAGGCGATGGAGTTCGCCTCAAACGCCAGGGA
>JASHYD010000494.1 GCA_030043175.1 Xanthobacteraceae bacterium
CGGGCAGCAAGAGCCGGCTCGCGTTTGGCAACACGGCGCGGACCGCCAGCGTGCCAGTCGACGGATTGACCGACGGCGAGGCATAGTCGAGCGTGCCGCGATGCGGATATCCGGTTTCGGATTGCAGCGAGACTTCCGCCGGAACCTTCTTCAAGTCGTCGGGCGTCAGTCCGCGGCGCGCCATCTCGGCCCGCACCCGCAGAACGTCTTGTTCGCTGATGTTGAAATTCACGTAGATCGGATCGTGCTGGATGATGGTGGCGAGCAGCGTCGGCGGTGCGCCACCGCCCACGAACTGCCCGACGGACACCTGGCGCGCCGTTACGATGCCGTCAAATGGGGCGGTGACGTGAGCATATTCAAGGTTCAGGGCAGCCAGTCGGGTGTTGATTTCCGCCTGCGTGAGATTGGCTTGACTGGTATCGCGGGTGGCCTGCGATTGATCGAGAGTAGCCTGGGTGCCGGCCTGCCTCGTCACCAGCTGGGTCTGGCGGTCAAGGTCGGCCTGCGCCTGCTTGAGGGCCGAGCGCGCCCCGTCCGCGGCGGCCTTGGCCTGGTCGAGCTTGATCGTGTAGGGCTCGGGTTCAATGGTGAACAGGAGCGCACCTTTCTTAACGAGCGCGCCGTCCTGATAGTTGATCTCCTGAATGAACCCGGAAACGCGCGCCACGAGATCGGCAGAATTCACCGCCGCCGTGTTACCTGTCGCCTCCAGATACCGCGTCACCGGCCGCTGCAACGCAACCGCCACCGTCACGCGCGGTGGCGGCGGCGCCACATAGCGATTGTCCTGGCTGCACGCGGCGAGCAGCAACGTCGAGGCGCTGCTGATCCCTAGGAGAGGCAAGGCGAGGCGCCGTCGGATCGGCAAAGCGAAGCAGGCCCCTAAAGCCCGCGCCCGCTGGTGGAAATCCGCCCGAGACGAGGCGAGCATCAAAACCTCCGCTGGCGACGTCGCCGCAAGGCGAGGGTGGACGGTGGGGTCCGGCCGAAAGGCCGCAACCGGCGGAGCCGCACCCGGCGGCGCCTTGAATGAACTGGCAAGACTTCCAGTTGGCGTGTGGACCTTACCGATATTGAATGATCCGCTTTCGCGCACAGCCACTCGGCCAATCTGCGCGCCCTCACGGGTACCAATTGGCGCTTACGATCCCGTAGATTGGTCAGATTGACAAGGCAGAAGCGCGGGAAAGTGGAAAAAGCGTCCGAAGGAAACATATGAGCGCTGGCACGTACGCGATTGGGCGGATTCGCACTGATATTCGGCGGCGATGGATTGTCCGGGAGGGCGGCCGAATACTGTTGGGGCTGACTGTGCCCAAGCGCAACCCAATCTGAAATATCGTCCTGCTTCGGCGATCCTGTCGCTCTTGGCCCACGCGAATGCGCGGCCTTGGCTCGCGCGTGGTCGTGCCCGCCTCGATCGTTGTCAACCGGACCGCGACCGCGCAACAGCGCAACGCACCGGCAGAGGCGTTGTGGTCGCCATGTGGTCGGCCGAGGCGGCGGTCGCGCCAGTTCAGTTTGCAAGCCGACCCGGCGCAATTACGGACGTTAGACTAATTACCGCCATCGTCGATGTAGGCTTGACTACTTCAGCCGGTGTTCTGGGGCGCCGGCAGCCAGCACGAGTAAGTTGTTGCGATATCTCATGAGTTCAGAAATATCTGGCCTCTAGCCTGATCAGCCCTAGGTATTGCGCAGTGACCTTGGTTCATTAAAGGCTCACGACGACGAATACCAAGCATGCCGTTGAGGCCGGGATCGCCCCATGATTGACCGTCTCAAAAGCGAACGATCCGCGCTGGCACGATGCCCGACGCGCACCGCCTGCGCTGCGGTGATCGGGGGCGGCCCGGCCGGCTTGGTGGCGGCGCTTGCACTCGCGCATTTCGAGGTGCCGACGGCGTTGGTCGCGCCCTGCGCCGGGCCCTCCCCTGAGCCTTCCCTGCACGCAGGGGAGGCGAAAAAGGCAGGCGGCACCGACAACCGCACGACGGCCCTGATGATGCCGTCGGTCAAGGCGCTCGAAGCCCTCGGCGTATGGTCGTTGTGTCGCCATCATGCGGCGCCGCTGCGGGTCATGCGCATCGTGGATGATACCGGCCGGCTGTGGCGGGCACCTGAAGTGCGGTTTGAAGCCGCCGAGGTCGGGCTCGAAGCATTCGCCTTCAACATCGAAAACGCTCACTTGGCGGCGGCCCTGTGGGACCGCGTCGCCGCCAAGCCATCTCTTGCCCACCTCGCGACCACGGCGACGTCGCTAAGCATCGGGTCGTCCGGGGTGGCCGCCACCCTCGCGGACGGTGCCACGCTCGATTGCCTGATCGCGGTCGGGGCGGATGGACGCAACTCGATCTGCCGCACCGCTGCCGGCATCGCCTTAAAGAGCGGCGCCTACGCGCAAACGGCCCTCACCTTCACGCTCACCCATACGCGCCCGCACCACAACATATCGACCGAATTCCATACCGCTCAGGGCCCGTTCACTCTCGTTCCGTTGCCTGGCCTGCGTTCAAGCCTCGTATGGGTTGTCGCAGATGACGAAGCGAAGCGCCTGGGCACGCTTCCTCCCGGTGCGCTCGCTGCCGAGATCGAGCGCCGCTCCCATTCGATCCTCGGCAAAATGCATGTCGAGCCCGGTCATCGGGCATTTCCCGTGTCGATCGCGACGGCAAGTCGGTTCGCCGCCAATCGGATCGCGTTGGTCGGCGAGGCCGCGCACCTGTTTCCTCCGATCGGCGCGCAAGGCCTGAACCTCGGCGTGCGCGACGCCGTCGCCATTGCAGAGATTGCCGCCGACATTCACCGCCGCGGCGGCAACCTCGCTGACGCGATCGCCCGATATGACCGCCGCCGGCGTTCCGACATCGCCAGCCGTTCGATTGCGGTCGACCTCCTCAACCGTTCGCTGCTGTCGGATTTTCTTCCCGTCCAAGGCCTGCGCGGCCTCGCCCTCTACGCCCTCGGCCGCATCGGCCCTCTGCGTCGCGTCGCAATGCGCGAAGGTGTTGCGCCGCGCATCGGATTGCCGGCCCTGATGGGAGGCGAGGAGAATCGGTGAGCGACTAGCGTTCGCGCCGCCTAAGCGGCTCAAAAGATCGTCACCTGCGTGAGCCGCTCATTTAACAACTGCGTAGGCTAATTTTCATGAATCTTCGCGTGAGTGCGATGCAATTGCCGGCGCCCGAATCTAGAAATGCCGACCGTCGTCGCGGAATTTGGTCCCTCATCAGTGTGGCCCTCAATCAATCCCCTCGTATTCGCCCGGCCACAGCGTCGGTAGCCTGCGCGGCGCCTCGCGAAATCGCCGATCGATGGGGACCGGCAGGGCAGGTAGCACGGTGCCTTTCGCGGTGACGATTTTATCGGCGAACAGACCGCGAGCGGCGAAATGTGGATCGAGAACGGCGTGTTCCAGGTCCGCCACGATGGTGACGCAGCAATCGGCCGCCGCAAACACCGGCTCCCATTCGCGAGCGGTCCGCGTTGCGATGATGTCAGCGACAGCCGCCAATGTTGCAGCGGGATCCGCGTGATCGTCTGCGAGCGGCGTCGCAAGCCCGATTGCGGCACAGAAGGCGAGCCAGAATTTCTGCTCCAATGCCGCACAGGCGACGAGCTTGCCGTCGCTCGTCGGGTAGAGCCGGTAACGCGGCGATCCGCCGGTCAGGCGCGCCGCGCCCGGCGCCGGGAATCGGCCCTCCGCGAAACCGGTCGCCAGGGCGTGCCAGGCGAAAGTGAACATCGCGTCCGTCATGGCGATATCGATGAAGCATCCCTGACCGGTGGCGTCGCGGCGACGCAGGCTGAGCAGAATGTTGATCACAGCCGGCATGGCGCCGCCGCCGATATCGCCGATGAGCGCGGGCGGCACGGTCGGGCGGTCGGGCGGGCCGGGAGAAAGCGCGAGAAGCCCGGTAGCGGCGATGTAGTTGAGGTCGTGGCCGGCTTCGTCACGGCGCGGACCATCCTGACCGTAACCCGTAATAGCGCAGTAGACGGCCCGCGGATTGACGGCCCTGACCGCTTCGTAGCCAAACCCGAGCCGCGCCATGACGCCGGGCCGGAACTGCTCGACCACGACGTCACAGCGGGCGAGCAGCGGCTCAAGCCGCGCATGGGCGTCGGGCGCCTTGAGGTCGAGCACCAGGGCTTTCTTGCCGCGATTGAGCAGCGCATAGACGGCGCTTTCGCCGTCGATGTAGGGCGGGTGACGCCGCAGCTCCTCGCCCCCCGGCCGCTCGATCTTGACGACCTCGGCGCCCGCTTCCGCCAGCATCAAGGTGGCGAGGGGGCCCGGGAGAAGCGTGGTGAAGTCCAGAACCATGATGCCGGAGAGCGGTTGCGTCATGGCGGCGGCCTTTTCC
>JASHYD010000041.1 GCA_030043175.1 Xanthobacteraceae bacterium
ATCATGCTGACGTTGGTACCAATCAGTCCGACGACCGAGAATCACCCTCATCCGAGTCACTACGTCGCATCTCCGGGGAAATCCGATTCGGTTATTTTTGCGGCTGTCCTTAGTTACCGGGTTACGGCCAAGGCTTGCGGCGTGTCGTTGGGTACGGTTCAGCGGATTGCAGCGACGTTGCGCCCTTTCGGCGAGCCAAACATCGAGCCAGTGGCGGCGTGAAACGGAGATAGGTGCCGCGATGGACGACGACGACAGCGGCGTGATCCGGTTTATGCGCCGGGTCGGCGTGCCGCTGACCAGGAAGAATTACTTGGACCTGGCCTACCTGGGCGAGGCGAGCCCCCCGGATGAGCTCGGCGCCGAGGAGGAAGCGGGGCTGCCGGCGAGGCAGCGGGAGAAGACGGCGCCTAACGGCGTTTGGCTTGGCGGGTTAAGCGACCAGCCCGGCACAACCGGGACGTCAACGCGTTGAGGGGCGTATGCTGTCGCTTCTCGAAGGGCCAGACCGACCGACATGCTTTCTCCCTCCTAACCGCCCTCGCCGCTATTGCCGAGGCATGAAACGTCCGGGTGCTTCCACGGAAATTCGCCGGACTCATAAAGCGGGTCGCCCGCTGGTTTCGGCTGCGGCTGCGCGGTTTGCCGCGCCGGGTGCCTGACCTTGTGCTTTGCTGCCTTTGCTGTGGCGAGCGGCGTATCACCTTCGATAGCCGACGTAGTGATGCCATCGAGCGTCATAGCGGCAGTCGGCCAATAAGAGACATTACGGCCAACGGCGCTCTCGACGGGTCAGGATCGGCGACGCAGCACCACATCTGCCGTTTCTCTTCCCAAGTGGATTAACAACCTCGTCGCGTGTTCGACGAAACGACAGCGTGCGATTTTTCAAAGTGACGATACGGTTTTGGCACGCCGGAATCCCACCTGTACCGCATCATTGGCGTCTTCGCGGACCCAGCAGAAATCGATCAAACGCCAGCGGACCCGAACCGCCAAGGACGAGGGAAATAAGCGCGGCTAGATAGAGCAGGGGAGTCTCATAGCCGGGCTGACCGAAATGCGCCCCAGCGGCATCGACGGACAAAAGCTTGATTGAGCTAAAGCCGTTTGGCACGTGGACCGTGAAGATCGCCACGAGCAGTATAATCGCCATCGGAATGCTCACGAGCAGGATGAATGCGCCTACAAACACAGCCAGACCACCGAACAACTCGAAGAAAATTGTCACCCAAGCCAACAGGTCAGGAGCAGGAACGCCTAGAGCCTGTAGGATCGATGCGTAATTCTCAGGTCCGCGCGCAATCTTCGCGTAGCCGTGCTCCATAAAGCCAAAGCCCACGATCAGGCGGAGCGAGATTGCGTACCACGATCGATAGGGGTGTGACGTCAGCCGGGCATAGGCATCGATCAAATCTATCATGTCAAAGAACTCCTTACACCCTCGGATAAGCTGACGACTTTGGTGCGCCGTCAAAACGCGCGAGGCACCGTGTCCGATCATATACCGCGCCCGCGCCGCACCGGGACCGGTTTGCGACGCCGTCGAGTTTCGGTCTCTGTGGCCGCCCGACGCCGCACCGACTGTTCAAGCGGCTTAGCGCCTGATCTTTGCTCAGAGGCGTCCTACCCCTCCGGATTTGAGTGAAGCCGCTGGCGGCTCTTGTTTCAGGACGCTTGGAGATCCCGAACTTAAACAGACCAGTGCTGGCCGCACGCATCGCATAGAGCTTCAATGGCAGCTCGGGTGGTTCCACCGCATTTGGCACAGATTCAATGGCGGAGGAGTGTGTCCGGAGCGGCGCCAGGTAGAGGATACGGAAGTCGCACCGACGCATCTCCCAGTGGGCCGCGAAACGGTACAGAGCTTGAATGGCCTTCAACCATCTATTGGCGGTGCTGGTGTCGGTAAGGGCTTCCTGCTTGGCAAGCAGGCGTTCAAGATGCTCTGGCCGCATAGTCGCCAGACACTTGGTGCCATTCGCCGCCGCAAATCCTTCTATGGCCCACTGATGGTATTTGCGCTTGTGCGGTGATAGTGCCCTGAAGCGCTGAGATGCTAAATAGTGCTTGGCGATTACCGATACTGTTTCGGGAGCGGCGCCCATCACGCCTCTCCCCAGGTGCGGGCAGCGCCGGAAATTGGTCTAATCCTGTCAATAGGTGCGTTTTCTCCCGTACCTACAGCTAATGGCCCGTCAGACAACAATTTTTGGAGTCTATCGCGCACCACGGATAGGAGTTCGGCGATTGCGCTGATGCGGCAAGGTTTCCGCCGAGTAACGCGGCAGCGATGAGCAATGGTCTGACGGCCGAGAGCAGCGAGCGCATCGATGTTCCCCCGATTACAATTTCGATTGGATTGCCAAAGCCTCATTCTGTTCAATCGACACGGCTGACGCCAGCTTGAAGGGTTCCGCCCTCAGGCCGCAGCTGTTAACCTACTCCCAGCCGGCCGGGAATGCGATGCTTTTGGCCTGCGCTGGGGGTGACGCGGCTCGCCGCAAACATGCCGGGCACGCCGCCCTCTCGCTCCCGGTCGGGGGATCGGTACGAACGTTCGTCGCATCACTCCGCCACTTCATCAAGCAGCGTTGGATCGCCGTCGCCTGTGCCCGTTTTGTTGACACGCCTAGATACCGGCCACAAGCGAAGGCGATCTTCCGCGGCTGGCCTCAAGACCTCCGTGCCGACCTCGCCGGCCAGCCACGGTCCGATATCGGCCCTGTCGAGCACTACCGGCATGCGATCGTGAATTGGCCGAGCCAGGATATTGGCGTCGGTGACGATGATCGTGCAGGAGATCATGCGTTCGCCGGTCTCCGGGTTCTTCCATCGGTCCCACAGCCCGGCAAAACTCAGGACGCCGCCATCCGCGGCTCCAATCAAATACGGTTGCCGACCGTCCGGCTTCTTGAGCCACTCATAGTAGCCACTTGCGGGAATAATGCACCGATGACGCGCAAACGCGTCACGGAACATGGGCTTGCTGGAAACGGTCTCCGCTCGGGCATTGAAGCTAGCCGGCAGTTGCTTCAGCGGCTTTTCCCACCACCACGGAATAAGCCCCCAGCGCATAGAGACCAGCTCGGTCGCGCCTTCGGAGTCCAGCCTCACAACCTCTACCGGATCAGTCGGGGCAATGTTGTAGTGAGCTTGAAGATTGCGGGCAAGACCTTCGGGGAGTTCGTACAGCTCTTGGACTTCATGCCACCCGTAGCGTTGGACAAATCGCCCGCACATGCCGAGTTGACTCCTCACTCGCATAGGAACAATTAGGGAACATACAGTCTCCCATGCAAGTTGCAAGGGCCTGAATACATCTGTTCGTATTGCTACTATCGAGACGCTTCGCGAGCACATTCGATCCGTCGGCTTCAATCCCGCTGAACGTCGAGGACAAGGACCAGACGCTAGCAACCGATCACCATTCGCCTATAAATCCCCGCTCAACGCCTCCGCCGTGTCCTTGCCCGCCACCACTGGCACGACCTCGAACGCCATCAAATCGGACCAGCTCGCTATCCAGCGTTGCAGCAACGTGATGTTGTCCGCTTCCATCAGCTGGAAACACCGACCGAGGTCGGCCGCCACCCAGCTGCTTACGAAATTCAACCCATCCGGCATCATGCGTCCCTTTTCGCGCAGACGGCGATAGATCGCCTTGGCGTCCTGATTGCGGAAAGTTTCGACGACCATGAACATCATAGGGCGGCCTTCCTCAAAACCATGAGACAGTACGACACCGAAAGCCCAGCCAGAAACGCTGGCACGGCCGCAGATGCCTGATTCCGGCAGGTTAGAAAGTTACAAGTTGTTGGAGCGCTTGCCACGTAGGGCGTCACGCAGCGCCAATGCGCGACTTAACGCGACCAGTGCGTCCCGCGCGGCTCCCGCCGAGGAAACACATTACGCGGTGGAGGATTGAGCCGATAGGCGTCACCGTCCCAGCGCGGCTGGGAGCGCCTTGCTGTGCTGACTCTGCTCAAGCTCCGGATCGACACCACATGATGACAACGTCAGAACGGTCAATCGCAAGGTAAAGCCAACTGTTAGCGTCGGGATGGAGGTTTCTATCTAACGCCGTCCGCCACAAGGCCCGTTGCAGATTTGGGTGCCCGGGCGCGGTCCTCCCCGATCCGAGGGTTCTAATCCTTCTCCTTTAATGCGCTGTCGTTGGCTGCGATGAATGCTCGAATATCGTCCGCCATATCCAGAAGCTTAACCCATTGTTCCTTGTACAAGGTGACCGGAAAGCGCCCCATGCCATATACCGACAACGCTCCCTTCTCGCTCACCTTCATCCGGACGTTGCCGGAGGCTCCTTTTTTGAGGGCCGCGTTTTCCCTGCGCAGGCGCTCAAGCTCAGCATTCAGATCATCATCGGCCATAAGCCCTCCTCTCCAGTAGAAGCAGCCTTGCACGCGTTGCGGCCGCCCGAATAACGTCTCTCTGCTTTCTTCAGGGCGACTTCCCGATGAAGGCCCAATCTAATCAGATGCGGCTCGAGCGCTCCAGCTCGGTACCCCAGACACGCTCACTCGCCCCTAATGACCGTCATTCCTAACTCTGCCTTGCAATCGGTTTATTGCCCTGTGCCTAGTTATCGGACACGCCAGGCCCTCTTCGAGATTGATGGCCGATGATCACCGCCACGCACTCGTGGATTGCGGCACCGATATCAGAGTCATCCAGGCGCTCAAAGTTAGACACGACGCCGCGCTACACCCGCGCGCGATCGTGTATGATCGTTTGAATCGAGAGCCCGCTCGACCTGCTGTGGCAGCCGCGCAAGAAGTCCCGATAGAGGACAGACCCATTGGCGGCGTAACCGTCAGCGGCATTATCCCCGCCAAGCTGTAGCACCTCTATTCCTCGTGCCTGGACTCCTGCCTTGTTCGATGAGCCAGTCGCAGGGGCCTGCCCCCAAATACGAACCAGGATATGTGTCCTAACGGCCCGACGCGCACTTGAGCTTCGCTGGCACCTCGACCTGACCGGCTCGGCCAGTGCTCGATCAGACGTCACCGTCTTCGCTCGCAAATCCGAGCTTCTTCCTGAGACGTGCCGCTGGGTCGTCAACGAGGGGCACGTCCAGATTTTGCCTTGCTTGGCGTGCGATTTCCGCGGCGAACGCGGCAGGCCTGCCGGTTCGCTCTTCCTCCTCGCGTTCCAGTGCAACGCTGCGGGGTAACCTCACTGGTGAAACGTACCGGCCGCATCCAATGCAGCGCACGATCACGCTGTCGAGGTCCGGCGTTAAGCTGAGGCTGTGTTTTTTTGGCGTTCGCCATTACCGTCAAAGACCGCTCCTTTGCTCATGCAAGCTAGCAAAAATTCGTACCAAGCGTCCAGCCTCCCGCGCCCTGGCCACGTCCGCCGGCTTGATCGCCACCTCGCAGGTGCAAACGGCCGATGCATCGGCTGCGGTCTTAAGCGACATCAGTGGCATGACGGTATCCGAGAGAGGGGTGCCCCGGCTGTTGCTGACGCATCTGCTCGGCCTGCCGCCATACGAGGGGTCGTGCTGT
>JASHYD010000495.1 GCA_030043175.1 Xanthobacteraceae bacterium
TCCGGAACACCTTACGGGCCGCGGAGACGTCGGGCCCATCTTGTTCGGCCGCATGTAGACTTTTTTTTAAAGGTCAGGTTGATGTGGCGGAGGAACCGGGAGATCCCCGATTGGCTCACCTTCACCTTTTCTTTCGCCAAGCGAGCCTGAAGCTCTGCAAGAGTACTTATCCGGTTGTTCCGCTACAAGCTCCTTAACCAGATCTGTTGTGGCTCAAGCGTGAAAGTCTTATACCCGCCAAACTTGTCTGGACTGACGCTGCCCGTTTCGCGCTTACGCTTGATGATCCCCCCAACAGTACTCAAAGCCATGTTGTAAAGCTCGGCAACTTTCGTCCGGGTATGACCGGCTTCGTTGCCGCAACCACCCGTTCGCGCAAATCGTCGGAATAAGGCTTCCCCATTCATGACTGGCCCCTTTGTTCCAGTGGGGATCTTGAATCCGATTCGCGCCGTCGTGGGAATCCCCCATCACCGATTCAACCTTTTCGTCGAATGCTCTAGCGAAGCGTGACTAACTCATTCGGCCCCGTAGGGAGCCCCACCTGCGTGACCATCCGAGGTAATGAGAAGTGGCGACGGTAGTCAGCGGGCATTTGGGGCTTCGTGCAACCTGCGAAGCTTCAGCTCCGCTTCGGCAACCACGTTGGCATAACAATCTGTTCCCAGGTACACTGCTGACTTGCTGTATCGCCCAAGTCGGTAGAGTCGGGCCAGGCCGCCGTTGTGGACATCAGACGGCTGCGCGAGTGTGCGCCGCATCTCAACCGCAATAACAGCAGCGCCAATCGCTTCGCCACGAAGGCGCGGCGGCTCTGCTTGGGACTGGGAGAATTGCGTTGAGTATGAAACGATTGTGGCGCATCTACGTAAGCGTTTTCCTGATCGCCGCCCCCGTGCTGTGCGTCGCGCCGCTCGGGGCCGAGGAGAAGGCTGCTGAAAGGACGTGGCAACATGGAGCGTCGTTGTTCGGGGAGCTAAAATACCCCGCGAACTTCAAGCGCTTCGACTATGTCAATCCCAATGCCCCCAAAGGCGGGACGGTACGCCTCGCAGGATTCGGCACTTACGATAATTTTAATCCGGTGGTCGCCGGGGTGAAAGGCGTGATCGCCTCGGGCATCGGGGAGATCTTTGAGACATTGATGACTCCGTCGTTAGACGAAGTTTCTAGCGAATATGGTCTGCTCGCAGAAGGTGTGAGCTATCCCGAAGACTTTTCGTCTGTCACCTACCACCTACGCCGATTTGCAAAGTGGCATGACGGCCAGCCGGTGACACCCGAAGATGTGATATTTTCGTTTAATGCATTCAAAATGAACTCTCCTCAGTACTCCGCGTATTATCAGCACGTCACGAAGGCCGAGAAGACGGGCGACCTTGACATCACCTTCACGTTTGATTCCCCCGGAATCCGAGAATTGCCCCAAATCGTCGGCGACCTTTACGTGTTGCCGAAACACTGGTTCGAAGGCCCCGATCAGGCAGGTAACAAGCGTAATGTCGTCAACACCACGCTGGAACCACCGGTGGGCAGCGGTGCTTACCGGATCAAGCAGTTCCAGCCAGGGCGTTCGATCGTTTACGAGCGGGTTAAGGACTATTGGGGCAAGGACCTCCCGGTGAAGGTTGGCAATGATAATTTTGATGAGCTTCGCTACGAATATTACCGCGACTCAGAGGTGGAGCTCGAAGCATTCAAGGCTGATCAGATCGACTTCCGCGAGGAAGGAAGCGCGAAAGACTGGGCGACGGCATATGCCTTCCCTGCCGTCGCGGCCAAGCGCGTGCTGAAGGAAGAATTTCCGGTCCGGGGCGTGGGTAATATGCAGGCGTTCGTCCTGAATACCCGGCGGAGCAAATTTGCCGATCCGCGGGTACGCCGCGCGTTCAATCTGGCGCTCGACTTCGAGGATCTGAACAAGCAGCTCTTCTTTGGTCAATATCGGCGGATCGCGAGCTATTTCGACGGTACCGAACTTGCGTCTTTCGGCCTTCCTTCGGGTCTCGAGCTCGAAATCCTTCAAACGGTTCGGGACCAAGTTCCGCCCGAAGTCTTCACCACCGAATATAAGAACCCCGTCAACGGCAGCCCGGAGACGGTACGGGCCAATCTGCGCGAAGCAACCCGTCTGTTGCGCGAAGCCGGCTGGCAAATCCGCAATCAGAAGCTGGTCGACGTCAAGACCGGCCAACCCATGACCGTCGAAATGCTCAACGCCGCGAACGGTCCATCAAGCTTCGAACGCATCATGTTGTTTTACAAGCCGTCGCTGGAACGGCTTGGTGTGATGGTCACGATGCGAGATGTTGACGACGCACAATATGAGAACCGCGTGCGGAATTGGGATTATGATCTCATTCTCGATTCTTGGGCCGAATCACTCACGCCGGGCAATGAACAGCGCGAATTTTGGGGCTCGAAATCCGCCGACCAGATTGGCTCGCGCAACACCATTGGTATCAAGAATCCCGCTGTCGACACGCTTGTCGACCGCATGATCCTCGCCAAGAGCCGAGACGAGTTCGTCGCTGCCACCAGAGCACTCGACCGCGTGCTGTTGTGGAACAATTATGTTGTGCCGCATTGGGCATATCCATTTGCACGCACGGCGCGGTGGGACCGCTTTAGTCACCCGGATGAACTGCCTAAGTATGGCATGTCCGCCTTCCCCACTATCTGGTGGTGGGACGCCGCCAAAGCAGCCAAGACGGGGGGCACCAACAAGTCTCCATGACAAGTGGTGCGAATTGCCAACGGATGCGCCAAAGCCCCCGACCGTCATGGATCTCCCGCCAAGTACGACATCGCGATCGACCGCGACATCGTCTCCAGCCCGCGGGCCAAACAGTAAATCTGGACGCCCGGCGTATCTCCTGCCGGACGAAAGATTCCCCTACGGCCTCGGCTGGTAGGCGCACCGCGTGAAGGCGACCAATTGTTCCGAATGAAGACGACCATTGATTCCAATCGATGGCTGGTTCGTATTCGAGTATCGAGGGGGTCAATCGCGCATGTCGTGGCACATGGCTGGTATCCGGACGCATTCTCCATCGCCTCGTCGACGTCAAGCCTTTTAGCATCGACCAGGACGCGATTGCATACGGATGTCATACGCGCTCCGCCAAAGCGCACCACTACCGGCCTTCGTTTTCCTTCATGACCTCGTCGATTTGGTGCTTGACCGCTTCGAGGTTGAACGAGGCCGGAGCCTGCATCGGCGGAAAATCGACCGCCGTCTCAGCCAGGGCAAAGACTTTCTGCTGCACCTCAACGAAACGCCAGAACTCACGGGCAAAGAAGCCATTCACATAACCCGGGGCAGAGTCGTTCCAAGACTGACCGCGCAGTGAGGGTGTTCGTTCGAAAGGGTCTTGGCGGAGGTTGACGACGCTCGGCATGTCCGTAGTAGTCTTTTCGT
This sequence comes from Xanthobacteraceae bacterium, assembly GCA_030043175.1. The sequence continues at coordinate 3,422 of JASHYD010000495.1, forward strand.
TGGGCCAGCCGAAAGGTTGCTGGTAGAACTGAAACTTGAAGTCATCAACGCGGACTGCACCAAGCTGCGCGCCACCGAAGTACCATATCTCGTGGCGCTTGGATGGCCCTTCGCCCAGCAGCAGGTCAAGCTGATTGTACCCGTCCAGATGATTCCTGTAGGTGCGGTCTCCCAGAGTCACGCCTTGCAGCAGCCGCTCGGTGATGTTCGAGTTCCCGGCGGCGGCGGCGAGCGTTGGTAGCCAATCGAGGCCTGAGAATATGCCATTCTCAACCGTGCCGGGCTTGATCTTGCCTGGCCAGCGAATGATTGCCGGTACCCGGAAGCCGCCTTCGTAAACGGTGCCCTTGGTGGCCTTGAATGGCGTCATCCCGCCGTCCGGCCAAGTGAAGACTTCCGCGCCGTTGTCGGTTGTGAAGATGACGATGGTGTTCTCGGCTTCCCCGATATCGTCCAGGTGCTTCAACAAGGCGCCGACATTGTCATCCATCTGCGCCATGCCGGCCTCCTGCAGACCGTAATTGGTCTGACTATTCATCAGCCCCT
>JASHYD010000496.1 GCA_030043175.1 Xanthobacteraceae bacterium
GCCGCGAGATGTGTTGACACCATGGCCATGACGGCCCGGGAATTGGCACCGAGCGCGGACCCACCATTGAAGCCAAACCAGCCGACCCACAAAAGCCCCATGCCGACGACAGCCATCGACAGGTCGAACGGAGCGAGATTCTCGGTGCCGTAGCCGCGCCGGGGACCCAGCGTCAGCGCTACCGTCAAACCGGCCACACCCGCATTAATGTGCACCACCGTGCCGCCGGCAAAATCAAGCAGACCGGCGCTGCCAAGGAAGCCGCCGCCCCAGACCCAATGCGCGATAGGTACGTACACAAAGGCCAGCCACTGCGCAGAAAACAGCATGAAGGCGGAAAACCGCATCCGATCGGCGACCGCTCCGGCCACCAAGGCAACCGTGATGATGGCGAATGTCATTTGGTAGAGCATGAACAGCGCTTCAGGGATTGTTTTTGCCAACACGCTAATAGAGTCCATCCCCAGGCCACGCAGGAACAAGCGATCAGCCGATCCGAGCCAGGCACCGTCCCCGGTGAATGCCAGGCTGTAGCCGAACGCGATCCACAGGATCGACACCAGCGCGGTTGCGGCGAGGCTTTGCGCCATAGTGGCGAGCACGTTCTTCTTGCGAACCATGCCGGCATAAAACAGCGCAAGTCCTGGAATTGTCATCATCAATACGATAGCGGTCGCTACCATCATCCAGGCCGTATCTGCCCGGTCAATCTTGCCTGCCTGCGCGAAAGCGGGCGCGGCTGTGAGGGTGCCGAGCGTCGTGGCGCACGCAAACGCCGCCACCCGACATGATGTTGCGGTCATGGCTTTTCGTCGCTGATCCGCCGGCTTTAGAGTGCGTCGCTGTCGGTTTCACCGGTGCGGATGCGCAGCGCATGGTCGAGCGCCGTGACGAAAATCTTTCCGTCGCCGATCTGTCCAGTCCGCGCGCCGGACGTGATGGCTTCGACAGCGCGATCCACCTGCTCGGCCGACACCGCAACTTCGACGCGCAGCTTAGGCAGGAAGTTCACCGTATATTCGGCGCCGCGGTAGATTTCCGTGTGCCCCTTCTGTCGCCCGTACCCTTTTACTTCCGTTACGGTCATACCGCTTACCCCGAGTCCGCTCAGCGCCTGCCGAACTTCGTCGAGCTTGAATGGCTTGATGATCGCGATGATGAGTTTCATTGACGGCCGCCCCCTCTTTCCTGTCACGCCGTGCCCGGCCTTCAGCCGCAGCTCTTTTCGCCCGCCTGCCTTCTCGCAGCGGACGACATGTCTAAAAGCATGCCAGATGCCGCATTTTAGGGCAAAAGGAAAACGTCTTATTTGGCAACCGCCATCCCCACCAACTTACAGATGTGGCGCCCAAGCGATGCCGCTGTGGGGCTGGGCAGATGCCTGCACAACTTTTCATCATTTCAGGCCGTCAGATTTTTCACGGCGTTCTCTCAGCAAGCCCTCCTGCGCAACCGACGCCACCAGCGTGCCATTTTGGGTAAAGATCAAACCGCGCGCAAAACCTCGCCCGCCGCCAGCGCTAGGGCTGTCCTGGGCATACAGCAGCCATTCATCGGCCTTGAACGGTCGATGGAACCACAATGCGTGATCCAGGCTTGCCGCCATGAGCTTCCTGTCGAACACGGTGCGCGCGTGAGGCATCAGGGCGGCATCGAGGAGCATCAGATCCGACGCGTAGGCCAGCACGCACTGATGGACCGCCGCCACGTCGGGCAGCGCGCCGGTGGTCCGTATCCACACATTGAATCGGCCGTCCGAGAACTTCTTGCCGAGATAACGCTCGAACTCGACGGGACGCAGTTCGATCGGCCGTTCGCGCTCGAAATAGCGCCTGATCGGATCCGGCATCACCGGCAAGACTCGTTGCCGCATCTCAAGGTCGCTCGGCAGGTCTTCGGGGCCGGGCACCCTGGGCATTTCGGCTTGGTGATCGAGTCCTGGTTCGTTCCCATGGAACGACACTGACATTGAGAAGATCGCGTGACCATGCTGGATCGCGACGACGCGACGCGTCGTGAAGCTGCGGCCGTCCCGAATGCGGTCAACCTCATAGACAATCGGAACCTTGGGGTCTCCGGCCAGCAAGAAATAAGCATGAAGCGAATGCGGGGGCCGCTCCGCAATCGCCTCGACGGTACGGCACGCGGCAACCAGCGCCTGGCCAATCACTTGGCCGCCGAACACACGCTGCCAGCCGACTTGCGGCGAGCGGCCTCGAAACAGATTTACCTCGACAGGCTCAAGATCAAGGATGGCGAGTAGATCGTGTACCGCAGAGCTCATAAGGGCTCCAACAAAGTTGATATGCGAACGCAGACAGTTTTAGTCACGCTTGAGACGAAATCGAAGTCAAGATAGGTAACGGTTGAGCCCGGTGCCGAGTCCAAAGCGAGGTAACCCCTAAGACACGTCGGCAACCGCGCAGGCCAAGTCTCCTGGTTGTCGGATCGCCGGGTCGCTCCTCAATTTCTCAAGCCGCTGAAAAGGCCGACGAATTTGCCAGCACCCACGAACGGTTGTTCGGATGTCCTGATCGCAGGCGGCGGATTTGCCGGGTTTGCGCTCGCCATCGCGCTACGCCAGGCGCTGGGCGCGGATTTTGCCGTCACATTGGCCGATCCCGGACTTGATCGCCCCCTGGGTAAAACAGACGTTCGCGCTTCCGCAATCGCCGCCGCCCCCCGCCGCATGTTCGAAGCGCTCGGCGTTTGGGAAGCGGTCGCCGATGAGGCGCAGCCAATCCTCGACATGGTGGTCACCGACAGTCGCGTCCATGACGCGGTGCGGCCGGTATTCCTAACCTTCGGGGGCGAGATCGAGCCGGGTGAACCGTTTGCCCACATGATCGAGAATGATCGCCTGGTCGCTGCGCTTGCCGCCAAGGCCCGTTCGAGCGGCGTCACACTCGTTGCCGCGTCAGTTGCCGACTTCGCGGCCGAAACGGCCCGCATCAGGGTCGTGCTTGACGACCGTGCGCCAACCGGGACCAAGCTCCTCGTGGCGGCGGACGGCGCCCGTTCGCGGCTTCGCGAGCGCGCCGGCATCGCGATCAACGGCTGGTCATACGGACAATCCGCGATCGTCACCACCGTCGCCCATGAGCGTAGCCATGAGGGTCGGGCCGAAGAGCATTTCCTGCCCGCCGGTCCCTTCGCGATCCTGCCGCTGCGTCATAATCGTTGCTCGATTGTGTGGACCGAAGAGGCCGAGGAGGCCAAACGAATCGTTGCTCTGCCGGACCGTGACTTTCACAGCGAGCTGGAGAAGCGGTTTGGTCTGCGCCTCGGAGACATTGCGGTCGCGGGGCCGCGGCACGCTTATCCGCTCGGCTTGTGGGTGGCGCGCAGCTTCATCGCCGATCGGCTTGCCCTGGTCGGCGATGCTGCGCACGTCATCCACCCGATCGCCGGACAAGGACTGAATATGGGGCTGCGCGATGTCGCTGCGCTCGCAGAAGCCGTCGTCGACGCGGTGCGCATGGGCCTCGATCCTGGCGACGCCGTGGTGTTGGAGCGCTATCAGCGCTGGCGCCGTTTCGACACCGTGACCATGTGCGTTTCAACGGACGGCCTCAACCGGCTGTTCTCCAACCGATCGGACGCAGTAAGGCTCATTCGCGACTTTGGCCTTGGACTGGTCGACCGCTCACCCGCGCTCAAACGTTTGTTTATCCGTGAAGCCGCCGGGCTTGGCGGTGAAGTGCCGAAGCTCTTGCGGGGCGAGCCATTAGCGCTCTGACGACGTTCGCTTTCAGCATCACGTCGTGCGAAAGCCCGGCATCGCCATGCCGCGATCGAAAAGATTCTGCCGTGCCCAAAACGAACACCGGTGGTCGCCCGCTCCTTGCGTCCGGGGACAAGCTTCGCGGTGGACGACACAGCGCGAAATGGTAGACGTGGAATTCAGGTTAACGGCACGCTTGAGACATGATCGCGGAAAGCCTGGCGCGAGGCGATTGACGCATACCACCGCTCAAAATTCGCAAACGCCGGGCGCTCGGGCACCAGTTGGCGATAGCGGTAGGACATGATGGCGATCGGAATGTCCCCCATTGAAAACGCATCGCCCGCCGCATAAGGCGTCCGCGCGAACTGCTCGTCCAAAATCTTCACCGCCGCCGTCGCCTTGACCTTCCCGTCCGCGATGGCTTTGTGGTCGCGTCGTTCTTCTGGCGTTCGCACCAGGCCCCAGAATACCGGTGTCAAAGCAGGGCCGAAGACCGAAAGCTGCCAATCCATCCATTTATTGGCGAGCGCGCGCGCATGCCCGTCGGAGGGCTCCAATGTGCCGGTGCCATGCTTGGCTGCGAGATAGCGGATAATGGAATTGGATTCCCACAGCAAAAAACCATCGTCCTCCTCGAGCGTCGGAACGAGTCCGTTGGGATTCATGACGAGGTAGTCAGGCTCTCGGTTCTTGCCAAATGGGCCGCCGATGTCGATGCGCTGATAGGTGAGCTTCAACTCGCCGATAGCGAACATGGCTTTCTGAACGTTTGACGAGGTGTTCCTTCCCCAGATCTTGAGCATGTCGTGTTTCCGTAGGTTGCTTGGCGGATGCGTGATATCGTGCGCGTGATCGATTTTGCAATTGGCATCATGGCGGGGAGCTGGAGCGGTTTTCGATCAACCGGCGTGTCGGTGACAACGTGCAGCGCGCCCATCGCCGCCTCGCCGCCCGCTTAGAAGAGGACGCTGCGCTGCGGCGCGCATGAGCGCGCCTTTGTCCACCCCGCACGCGGATTCCAACCGATCCAAATCTACACTAATCGAGCGGCTCGATCCTGATGATGGCGGCATGGTGGTTGTTGCCGGCCCAGAAGGTCACCGGCGTGGTTGAATCGTCGATGAAGATACGACGAATGTTGGTCTGATGAGGCAGCAGATATTCGATTGAGTTGCCGGTCTCAGGGTCGAACCTCAGTACCCGGTCATCCGACATTGAGCCGCTCCACAATTCGCCTTTGCGATCGAGATAGACGTCGTAGGGATAACTGTGGGGCGTCGGTACGTCCCATTCCTTGATGCTTTCGCGCTCGAGGTCGAACTCGGCGAGCTTGTTGGCGGCGAACTCCGCGAACCACAGCCGCCCCTTGTCGTCCAGCATGGTGCGGCGCGGACGCGAATGGGGCGTCGGCGTGGGGTAGATGGTGGCGCGGAATGTCTTGGCATCGACGCGTCCGACGCTCTCATCGCCGAAATCCATGAAAAAGAGATCGTTATTCTTGTCGGCCGCCATTCCGTACGGCGAATGCTGGCGATTGCCGCCGATCGGCATGCCCGCGAACGGATCGACACGCTCATAAGTCCCGCTCGCCACATCGAGCCGCAGAATGGAATGGGTGTTGACGTCGTTCGTCCACACCTTGCCGTCAACGCGGGATTGGCGCGGCATAACCATGGATTGCTGGGCCGTGTCGGAGTCAAGCTCCGACGGCAGCGGGTAGTGGCGGAACGTCCTGGTATGGGTGTCGAACTTCATGAGCCCGCCCTGGAACATCAAGGCAAGCCACCAGTTACCGTCCTGGTCGGGCTCGAGCGCCAGTGCGCCGGCGGGAAAATTCGGCTTCGGCAATTTGTACGCAAATTCCGCGTGGGCGCCGGTGCGCGGATCGAGTCGCCCGAGATAGGGTTCGACGAAATTCGAATACCAGACGAAACCTTCGGCATCGGTGCGCACATCGTGAGGCGCAATGGTGCCGCGCGGCATGGCGTATTCGGTAATGATGACCCGCGTCGCCGCGCCGGTCGGACGCGGCAGCGTCTTGAGTTCGTAGTCCCAGCGCTCCCGCTTGCTCAAATTGACCGTCGCGAGATATTCGCCGACCCGCCGTGCCCGATCATCAGGCACTTCGCGTTCGGCAACGCGCGCCTGCACCTTTTGCATGGTGGAGTTGTTGGCGTAGTTGGCCATGCGCTTGAGCACCCCGACGAACTCGTCGGCGGTGAACTTCGAGCGCACCACGCGCTCAAGCGTATGGCAGCTCATGCACTCGATCAGCGGGCGCTTTTGCTCGGTGCCGCCCGGCATGCTGATCAGCCACTCAGTCGAGGTCAGCTGGGAGGAAATGTCATCGACCTTGCGCAGCGCAAGATCGGCCGTCGCGGGCCCCTTCGCGCTAACGTCGACGGTGGCCGGCCCTTCAAGCTCGTAACCTATCGCCCGGATGCGCAACGCGTAATTCCCAGGCGGGAGGCGATCGGACGGGAAGCTGTAGCGACCGGTTTGATCGGACACCACCGTTACGGTAACGGGGGACCCGGCCCGGTGCGCGCTCACCAGCACCCCTTCCATTGCGCCTTCCTGCGCAGACGTCACGCGGCCAGTCAGCCCCGCATTGGACGAATCCAACGCGCGCTCGGCGAGAGCTGCGTTCAATGAGAGCAGCGTGCCGACGAGGCCGCTGAAGAGGATTCCCGCGAGAGTGTTTCGGCGGTGGCCGCTCATGTTGAACCATCTTTGCGGGAGTGATGGGCAGGTTCCCGCCGGCTGCGCGTTGAGTGCCCTCCCTGCCCTTGCTTGCCCGGCTATCATCCAGCGCGCGCGGAACCGCGCAAATGTCGTGCGACCACGTCTGGTCGAGGACAAAAGATGCGGCTAGCCGCGGACGGCACGCCCCGGCCGCTACGGCTTCAACATCAAGCAGTCGACCTCGATCGAGGTTGCGGCATCACCGCCCGGCGGTTGCCGCCGCACGGTTCGCTGCAGCTTGAGGCCTTCCTTGCTGCACGAGATCTCGACGTCCTTCGGATCGATCTCCTCGCTGAATCCGGAGAATTTGAAATG
>JASHYD010000002.1 GCA_030043175.1 Xanthobacteraceae bacterium
GATCTCTCGGAGCGCCAAGTCTGCGCGCCCGATCGAGAGTGAAAGCAGTGCCAACGCGACCAGCGTCATGGCCAGAACAGCGGGTATCGCCAAGCCAGGCAATGCCGTCGCACGAGGCGCGGATAGTGGGGACTCACTGCGCCGCAGCATTGGTTTCCGGGAAAAACTGCAACCGGGCCGCCCTCAGGTTCTCGGCAGCCGCAATGAGACTCGGACTTAAGCAAATCCACAATTTGCCGGGCGTATCGATCACCGGAGCATCGAAGCGACCCAGCAGCGGATTGCGGCCACGCACCGCGCTCAACGAATTGCTTCGGTTGTCAAAGAAGCTGATCACGAACGCTTGCGGCGGGTTTTGAATGACGTCCTCCATCGACATGCGTTGCCAGCCGCGCTGGCCGGCGAGCGCCTGCAGATTACGAAACCCCCCGAGACCGAGCGCCGTGTCGACAAAGGTGTCAGAACCCGCGCCTCCACCGTCGGGGCGGAAATACGCGACAATGGGACGCCGTTCGAGAGGGGGCGCGTCGGCTTTCAGGGTGGCGACTCGCGCGCGGATATCCGCGTTAATGGCAGCGGCGCGGTCGTGGTGTCCGACCGCGACGGCGATGCTCTCTACGGCGCTCTCGATTTCCTCCACGGCGTACGCCGTTGATAGCGGCAACCCGACTGTCTTAATGCCAAGCAGGCCCAGAGCTGAAGAAAACTGGCGATCCCCGCCGTCGTCAACGACCAGATCGACCCGATCCTGAGCCATCTCCTCCGCGTCGTGGTGGTTGAGTTTCAGACCCTTCGTGCGATCGGCATATACCGAGAGGGGGCTGCGCGCTTGGTTTGAGAGCGACGCGATCTGAGTCCTGTCCGCAAGCAGAAGCACGTATTCATCCGCGCACATCGAGGTCGATGCCACCCGCGGCATGCCGATCGCGATCGCGGAAGGCACGGCGGTGCCTAAGGCACTGAAGAGGGCCAGGATGGCTACCGCCGTAGCGCTTGCGGGCATTTCCATGAGCGATCAGTTCCTGAAAAGCTGAAGGCGCTCTCCACTCCAGCCCGGAAACAATTTTGCGGTGTCAGTTGCACCGAGTTGATGGGCCGCGACTTCGGCGAACACGGCGCGGAAGTCGGTAGTGACCGGCAAATCGCGTTCGTCCTCCAGGTTTTCTGTGGCGAGCGGCGGCACGGAGCCGTAGACCTTGCCGCCCGCTACATCGCTTCCCATCAGAAAAAAACAGGTTGCGCGGCCATGATCAGTGCCGCCAGAGCCATTCTCGGCCACAGTACGTCCGAACTCCGTACAGGTCATGACAACCACGCCCTTGTTAAGCTCGCCAAGCTCCACGTAAAAGGCGGCGATGGATTTGGCCATCCGTCCCGCCTGCCAAGCGAACATGCCAGTATGGTTCGTATGCGTATCCCAATCGGCGGGAGGATATTCAGCCCACGCGATCTTGAGTCCGAGGTTGCTTTTGATCAGCGTTGCGATTTGCCGAAGGCTTTTGCCCAACGGACAGCCTTCCGGATACATTGCACCGCTGACCGGCGTCGCGACATCGGCCGAGCGCTCCAATCGATCCAATGCCGCGAAGCCATCGCTGCCGGCCGCGGCAAGAATCGGGTTCGCGGCATTATGGTACGACGCCTTCAAATCGTTCCGGCATTCGGTGATGAGACCATCCTTGTCGTCCGCAACGCGAAGGCCGAAGCTCTCCAGCTCCGGAATCGCAAGCGCGCTTTCATCGCCATAGAGGGCGAGGGGGAGGGCCGACGTGAGCGACACCGCCCGGAACGGCGTCTTGTTGCGCGACGGCATCTGGCAGAGCGCGCGATTGAGCCAGCCGCTGCGCGCGTTCTTGTCGCCTGGCAGGCCCGTCTCCATGTATTCCTGCTGGTCGAAATGTGACCGGGTTTTGTTCGGCGAGCCGACGCCGTGAATAATGGCAAGCTTGCCGTCGCGATACAGCGGCCATATGGGCTCGAAGGCGGGGTGCAAGCCGAAAACGCCATCCAACTCGAGAAGGGCATCCTTGGCCCCGGATTTCGGTGCGGGCAATTTGGTCCGCGGACGGAGTTCGGCGAGCTTTGGGTCGGAGAACGGCGCGACGGCCATAAGCCCATCCATGCCACCCCGCTGGAAGATGCAGACGAGCACCGATGGCGTTTCATCCTGACGCATCGCGCATCCGTTCTGGCTAATGTTGCTGAAACTCGGGTCCGCCTATGCGGATGCCGACGTTTCGTCCTTCCCCCGCAACATGGGCAGGAGGGCCGATCCCGCCGATCTTGTTGTTGGCAAGACTCACGGCGAAGCTCATCCGATTCAGCATAGCGCCTGCATTGATCCAGAAAACGCCCCGGTCTGGAAACCCTGTAGGCGCCTTAAACCCGTACAATGGCTGTCCCATACGCGCGATCCATTCCGCCAGCGATTTCGTGCCCTCGAGCCGGGCGTCAATGGCGCGTACCGCGCTCGCGGCATAGAAGAGCGGAGACTTGATCCGCGTCTTGCGCGCTGCCGCGATCCAGAATTCGGGCAGGGTCAGCAGCCTCTTCATGACTCGGCAGAGATCGCCGCCACCTTCCAGGAATGCCTCGGTCAGGGCACCGACAACCTCCCCGGAGGGCTGATCCTCCACAAACCGCTCGGCAAGCTTTCGCGCCAGAAACCGCGCGGTCGAGCCGTGGCCGGCCAGAAGGTCCAGCACATCCTCGCCGTCTTCGATTCCCCGTCCCGCGGGAAGTGTATGTCCCAGCACACGCTTTTCCGCGGCGTCATGCCAATCGGGACGGAACAGGAACGCCTCGTTGCGATAGAATTTCGCCTGACGCGCCACGTCGAAGCCGCGCTTGAACCATTCGGGCGTGCATCCGACTGGGTGCACGGTCCAGCCGGTGAGTGCGCGGGCCACCTCTGAGACATCGATCTGGGTGTATCCGCCGTTTACCCCGAGCGTGTGCAACTCCATGAGCTCACGCGCGTAGTTCTCGTTGGTGCCGGCGCGCGGGCGGAACTCCTTGTCGAGGATCAGCTGTTCCTCATCCTCAATCGCCTGAAGTTGGGCCCCGAGGTCCGCGATGATCCCAGCGGCCGCTTCCCCGTGCTGCTCACGCAACCCCTCGATCGCAATCTGATACGTCGTCGGGACTCCTGCGCCTGCAACCGATTGATTGTTGTCAAGGTAGAACAGCATGGCCGGGTGATGGGCCGTAGCGCCGAGCAATGTGCGAAAGGAGCCGAAGACGTTGGGCCGGATCGCGTCACGCTCATACGCGAGAATCCACACCCTCGCGCTGTATTTGGTGAAACTTACATAGAAGTGGTTGAACCAGAAGTCCGTCAGAACTTCACGAAGTTGGTTGGAAGCAAACACCGCGCGCAGAATTTTTTGGCCCATCAGTTCGGGGTAGAGCACCTCGTCCTGATCCAAATACCCCTGCTCCAAGCGGAATTTATCGATCTTGCGTTTGACCCAGTCGAAATCTTGGGGCGCGCCCCGTGGCGGGATGAGGTCGTAAGCGTGCCGCGCATGCGCATAGACCTTGCCGAGATCTGGGTAACGGTACATCGTTTGGATCGCGCCGAGGTGCGCGGCCGGAATATCCGCAAGCCGTGTCTCGAGAAGGCTTTCCGAAAGATCCGCGTCGAGTTGAGCCTCAACCCATTTCACCACTCCGCCGCTTGCTAGGTGTCCGGCCTCACCGGGACGCGGGCCGAAGGCAATGCGGTTCAGCACCGCTTCGGCGGCAGCCTTCGCGTCGAGACCTGCCGTTTGAACGGCCGCTTCCACTTTGCTACCAAAATTCTCTGGCATTTTTGCCGCCGAGCGTTAAGTCGAGTGTTCGACTTCAAGGGTGTTAGTTGCAAACGTTTTTGTCAATCGATTAGTGAGCTAAACGAATAAGTTCAGATTCGCCGACTTACCCACCACAACAATTGTTCAGCACCTGTTCAGCTATTGGCTATCGTATAAATATGTAAGATTAGATAATATAGTATACTATATATTCAGAGTCCGTCAGCAATTTGAAGACAACCTCAAGATATAGGCATCACGAGCAATACAACTGCGCGAATATACCACAGTGCGGTATCTCGCGACGCGTCGGTGCTGAGCAGAAGAGAAAATTTGCAAAGGCCCCGAAGTCGAGAAGGCATGGCCCTTGTGGGCCGGTCTGAGACTTCAGCAACGGCGCTCACCGCGAAGAAACCATATCCAGCCCTAGGAGGGCGACTTTCAGATGATCGGTCGTGCGCAACGCGTTCATCTTCTGCATCAAATTCCCATAGATGCGGACTTGTCGGCACGCAGAAACGCGCGTTAGCTGCGGTCTCCTTTTGAGATGCCGTCCAGGGCCGCCTGCAGG
>JASHYD010000497.1 GCA_030043175.1 Xanthobacteraceae bacterium
TGCGCCGCCAGCAGCACGTCCCGCTTGACCTGTTCCTCGGTCATGTTGCGGGCTTTCATCGTGTCCGGGATCTGATTGGCGACCAGCGGCGTCCACACATAGCCCGGGCTGATGCAGTTGGCGGTGATGCCAAAGGTCGCAAGCTCGAGCGCGACGGTCTTGGTGAAGCCTGCGATCCCGTGCTTTGCCGAGACGTAAGCCACCTTGAAGGGCGAGGCGACCAGCGAATGCGCCGACGCGGTCGAGATGATGCGTCCCCACCTGCGGGTCTTCATGCCCGGCACCGCGGCGCGCGTTGCAAGGAACGCGGACGAAAGATTGATGGCAATGATCTGGTCCCATTTCTCGATAGGGAATTCCTCGATCGGCGCCACATGCTGGATGCCGGCATTGTTCACCAGAATGTCGACCGACCCGAGTGTCGCCTCCGCGGTCTTGATCATCGCCGCAACTTCCTCCGCCTTGGTCATGTCGGCCGCCGAATAGATCGCCTTGACGCCGAACTCTTTTTCGATTGCGGCGCGTTCCTTCTCGATGCCGGCCGGCGCGCCGAAGCCGTTGATCATGACGCTGGCGCCGTCCTGAGCGAGAGCGCGGGCCATGGCGAGGCCGATACCGGAGGTCGAGCCGGTGACGACTGCGTTTTTGCCTTTCAGCATGATGTGGTCCTGTCTGGCGTCCGCGGCGCACCCTTCGCTCGGCTGGCCAGCGGGGAGGGAGGGAAAGGTCGATGTTGCGGCGCAACATCTATGCTCGAATGCCGGGCATTCAAGGCAACATCAGCCCTCGGACAGCTCGCGCCATAATGTGATCAGCACGGCGAGCAACGTCGGCCCCAAGAACAGCCCCAGCAGGCCAAAGCTCTCGGCGCCGCCCAAGATGCCGAGCAAGACCCAAACGAACGGTAACCGGATGGTGCCGCCGATGAGGATCGGGCGAACAAAATGATCCGCGAGGAAGACCACCGTCGAGCCGAATGCCAGAACAAAGATCGCTGCAATCGTCGCGGATTGCATGAACAGCCACGCGGAGGCTCCGATGAAGACGAGCGGCGAGGCTAATGGTATCGCGGACAGCACGCCGGTTAGCACGCCCAGCAGGACAGCATGCGGCACGCTGCTGATCGCATAGGCACTGCCGATCAGCGCCGCCTCGCCGATGCCGATCAGCAGCAATCCGTCGATCGTACCGCGCACCGCGGCGGCTGCGACAGTCGCGAGTCGCTGCGCCGGCTCACCGAGCAGACGCGTGCCTACCACTTTGAACTGGCGCAACAACGCATCGCTCTCGCGAAACATGAAGAAGACGATGAGGAGCGCGAACAGGAGCGTGGTGATGCGCCGCACCGCCTGGCGGCCGATGATCTGCCCCCACTCGGTCAGCGACTGGACTTCGGCGCCGGAAAGCGGAGTGCGTTCGTCCTGCAGATGAGCGTTCAGCCAGTCGGCCACCCAGGGGCCGATCATCGGTAAGCTCGAGACCCATTCCGGCGCCTCGAACCCCTCCTTACGAGCGTCGATATACCAGCCGATGATGCCGCGGATTTCCTGAGCCCCTTCGGTGATGGCGACGGCCAGCGGCGCCAATACCGCCACCGCGATCAGCGCCGTGATGATTGCGGCTGCCTGCGTCGCTCCAGTGCGGTGGCGCACAGCCACGAAAAGCGGCCACGTGGCAATCGTCAGCACGGTCGCCCATGCCAATGCGGGCAGGAAAGCCGTGAGCATCCAGATCGCAAGACCGAGCAGGCCGAGGCCAGCCGCAATGCGCGAGAGGCGCTGCGCTCTGATCAGCTCCGGTTTTTCGGCGAGGTTCGTCATCTCGATGCGTTCTTGTTGCGAGAGGGATCGCGTTTCGTGGAAGGGCGTCCATTGTAGCCGGATTCAGTGGGCGGAGGCTCGCTCCACAAAATTTTTCTTGTTTGGTTGATTTTGTACGTTCGGGCGAGGTTTGAGCCGAGCACGAGACGCAACCGCGCGGCTGGTGGCCCCCCGAGCGCGCAAGCACGGGCTCTCACCCGGCTTCTTCGGCGAAGCAAAGAAACGGCGGGCGGGACGCCAGTGCTCCCCGGGTCCGGGGACGTATGGAACAACGCGATGAAAATGCCTATGATCCGGAGTGTTCTTCGGCGCCGGCGCAACGTTCAACGCCACGGTGTCGCACCAACGCCCGACACGGTCGAGGCGCACCAAGCAGAGGCCAAGGTCGCGGCCGGCGACCGCCGGAAGCCAGTAACCTTTTCAACGCCGGGAGGGGATATGTTGGCGTTCTCGAATCGCCACATCGGCCGCGTGCTGATTGTCTGGGCCATGGTGGGCGCTGCGCTCCCGGCAATTGCGCAGCCCGTACCAGCAAATCCCACGCCTGATGCGACCCTTCGCTCGACGCCGCAAACCGTAATCTGGGGTTACATTGCGGCGGACCTGCCGCCTGCGCTCACGATCAAGTCAGGCCAGACCGTGAAGATCGATACGGTCTCCCACCAGGGCTTGCTGACGAGGGACGATCCGGTCACGTTTTTCGGCGCCGCCGGCATTCCGCCCGAGCAAGTGTTGCAAGACGCTACCGACATTTACCACCGGGTCTCGCGGGTGAAAGGACTGAGCGCCCATGTCCTCACCGGCCCGCTTTATGTGGAGGGGGCGGCGCCCGGCGACATGCTCGAGGTGCGTATCCACAAACTCGATCTGCGGGTTCCCTACGGGGTGAACAACTCCGGTCCGCGGACGGGCGTGCTCGGCGAGCTTTTAACCGCGCCGGCCCCGAGGATCATCAAGCTCGACGTGAACCGTAATGTCGCGCTCTTCTCGAACGACATCGAGGTTGCGCTGTCGCCGTTTTTGGGCGTCATGGCGGTCGCGCCGCCCCGCGACCTCCTGCTCGTCAGTTCGCGCCCCCCGTCAAACTGGGGCGGCAACATGGACCTCAACAGGCTCGCCGCCGGCGCAACGCTCTATCTGCCGGTGTTCAATGCCGGCGCACAGTTCTTTATTGGTGATCCCCATGCGGTGCAGGGCGACGGCGAGGTCAACGGCACCGCGATCGAGGCTTCGCTGTCGGCAACGCTGCAGTTCATCGTCCATAAGGGTGCCGGCACGCGGATGCGATGGCCACGCGCGGAAGATGCCGCGAACTATTACACCATGGGGATGGACCTCAATCTTGACACCGCGATGCGGGAAGCCACCCGCGAGACGGTGGAGTTTCTGGAGGAGCGCTTCGGGCTGACGCCGGCTGACGCCTATGCGCTCGCCAGCATCGGGGTCGACTTTCGGATCGCCGAGGCGGTGGATTCCACCCAAGTGATCTATGCGACGATTGCCAAGAAGCTGTTTAAGAACCAGCCGACATACTGGGCGACGCCGTGAGGCTGAATGTGACGCCGGACATGGCGATGTGACTGGTTTGTAGCTTTCCGGCACTGGGCCTACCTTTAGGTTGTCGCGGGTGGGCTCCTGGCTTATGTGTGGTGCGCCAGACCCCCTCGGAGATCGTGATGAACGTCGCCGCCGCTGCCGATATCGCCGCCCCGTTGCCGCGTCACAAGACCGTGCCGGTCCAAGTCGGCAATGTGACAGTAGGAGGCGGCGCGCCGATCGTGGTCCAATCGATGACCAACACCGACACGGCGGACGCCGAATCGACCGCCCAGCAGGTTGCCGCATTAACGCGGGCCGGGTCCGAGATCGTGCGCATTACAGTGGACCGCGACGAGGCGGCCGCGGCGGTGCCCCACATCAAGGATCGCCTGCTGCGGATGGGCGTGACGGCCCCGATCGTCGGCGACTTCCACTATATCGGCCATAAGCTCTTGACCGATCATCCCGCCTGCGCGGAAGCGCT
The DNA here is from genome assembly GCA_030043175.1 of Xanthobacteraceae bacterium. The sequence continues at coordinate 3,844 of JASHYD010000497.1, forward strand.
CGACAAATACCGCATCAATCCAGGCAATGTCGGTTTTAAGGAAAAGAAAGACCGGCAGTTCGGCGCCATCATCGACATTGCGCTCAAACACGCCAAGCCGGTGCGCATCGGTGCCAATTGGGGGTCTCTCGATCAGGCATTGTTGACGCATCTGATGGACGAGAACGCCAAGCTGCCGCAGCCGGCAGACATGCGCGCCGTTACCCGCGAAGCGATGGTGCAATCGGCGTTGATGTCGGCTGCGCGGGCCGAAGAGATGGGGATGCCGCGCTCGCGAATCATTCTCTCCGCCAAGGTTTCCGCCGTGCAGGACCTGATCGCGGTCTATATCGATCTGGCGCGGCGTTCCGACTACGCGATCCATCTTGGTCTCACCGAGGCCGGCATGGGCTCGAAAGGCATTGTGGCATCGTCCGCCGCCATGGGCATCCTGCTGCAACGGGGCATCGGCGACACCGTGCGGGTCTCGCTGACGCCGGAGCCCGGCGGCGACCGCACTCTGGAGGTCAAGGT
>JASHYD010000498.1 GCA_030043175.1 Xanthobacteraceae bacterium
GACGTGATTGGGGACATCACCTATTTCAATATTCTGCTGCTGCGTGATTTTTGCTATTTTCAGCCAGAGCTTTGAAAGAAACACGTTGTTGTTTCGACGTTTCATCTGCTTTCGCCGGCATGGCGAAAATGGCGGCGAGGATAGCGATGATGTAGAACATGAGTTCCACCCTTTTATTGCCTCTCAAGCACCAGAACGTAATGATACGGCTGACCGTTCGCGGCAATGCCTTCAGCCGTAATCGTATAGGTCTTGTCGGGAACGATTACCCCCTGCATAACCTCCACCGTTTTTCCTTGTCTGAAACGGACACCGTTAATGGTGTTGCCAACCCGGGTGTAGGCGGTCGAATCGTAGTCGGGATTGCCGGTGGTGGGATGAGGCACTCCATCATAAATGTGCCTGAAGACTGAGCGGGTCACTTGACCTTGATCGTTCACAGCGTCAACGGTGTCTATGAAATTTTGCCCTTCCCCGGAGTAGTTTTGCATTAGACTTTGAAATGGCGGGATGCCGACGGCAATTGATTTCTCAACGTTCATCTTCCACGTCCCGACCAGCGGATCGACGCCTTGTCCAAATGCGGGGAGCGTCAAGCCAATAGCGACGATGATGACTGCGCGTAATTGCTTCATGTGTGGTCCCTCCCCACGCCGCATGGGCGTGTTGGCCAATAGAAAATTGAATGAGAGTTGATGCCCGCCGTGGGCCTTTCCCCGCTGCCTTTGCAATTCACAGGGCACCGGCAAGCCCCGCTGGCAGCTCAAATTAGACTTTTGCCTTTCGTGACAGAAACGAGACTAGGATATCAGGAACCACATTTTGTTACCATAGGATTATCACAGGGAAGCGTCCGCGTCGGATACTGAGACCGACCCCACGCCGCCACCTCCGCGGGCCAGACGCTTCGCCCGACAATCATGGCGGGTCGTGCCAGGCCCAATTCAACACGGCACTCGACTTGTTGCCCTTCGATCCACATCGGCAACTCGATTAGTAGCGAGAATCTGTGTTATCGGGAGTTAACTCGCCTCCTCGCAACCGCGGGCCAGAGCCCGCATGGCGCGAATGAGCGCCGCGACCTCGCGCCGGCTAGCAATAGCCTGGCGGTGTAGCGGCCATGCTTGAAGGCGTTCCTGTTACCCTTCGGACCGCCCTTCATTTGCCGCCGTGCATCCGGCACCGGCGGTTCGCCGTCGCTGCGTTCTGGCATGGCTGCCCGGTCGTCCGGCAATGCGCACCACATCTCGGGCTTAGGCAATTTGCGCCGCAGGCTTCGATCCTCAAGTTTCGCGCGATCCCCGCCTCCCTGGGGCTCCACGACGCCCACCACCGCCTGCCCGCCCGAATGGACGTGCTCCACAGTGACCTTCTGCTGGCCTTTGCCGCGGTGGCGGTTGAGGGCTTCAAGCAGCGTCGCAAAGGTGCGGGAGAGCTTGTTCGCCTAGGTTAGGTTTTCTCGGCGGCCCTCGAAAGTCTGCTGGTCAATCATGGCGCGCCGGTAGCACTCCATCGCCGCATTGCGGGCGGCGATCAGTTGCGCCGCCATCATGCCTTCCAACTCGTCCTTCGGACCGATGCCGTCCAGCGCCGCGACAGTGGCGCTCAATTGCTTGCGTTTTATCTCAGGACTGGTGTGCTTGACCCAAAGCGCGTCCCGGGTCTGGAGGGCAAGAATGTTGTTCCAGTCATCGGAGCGCGAGCCGCCGATATGCTTAAGCGCTCCCTTCAGATCGTCGGGATCGTTGGCGACCGCCGCCGCTGGGTTGGTCTTGTTCGCAGCCCTCTTTCCCGTCATCGATGCGTCCGCGCCTGTCGATTCCACCCACGTGCACAGTGCCCCTCAACGTATGCTATACACGTAACATTTCAGAGGAGGGGATTACCATCACTGATACTGTTCGGCATCGTTATGGCGTTGACGATCACGACGGCGGGGCGATGGATCTTTCGGCTCTCTCAGCTCGTTGCGGGGATCGGCCATCGCTGACTTTCGTGAGGGTGAGATCATCGAGAGGCGCCAGCATTGCGGAGCACGGCTATGACGGAGGACTGGATCACAGGTTGGACAAGGGACAACTCCGACCTTCCCGACGTTCTCCTGAACGACATGGAGCTTGCGCTGAAATTTTTGTGTGGCTTTGTCGTGGAACCGCCGGCTTCCAGCCCGGCCCAGAAGGGGCGCCGCGAGCATCTGTATTTCAAAGATGACAGCGCCGACGACCTTGCGGCGCGCCAGGCCCTGACGCGCATCATGTTCGACGACGAGGACCGCCCGTTTATCGACAAGGACCGCCTGAGGAAATGCCGGTTCCGGATCATGTTGCATCTAACGGAATTGATCGACCCGCCTGACGACCAGCCGCGTCGGGTCGTGTTCCAGCACCGCCCCGATACGCGCAAGCGGAACGAACGGGCGGCTCTCATGGCCCAGGATTGCGTCATCCTGGCGTTCGACGGCGTGTCGCGCGATGCGGCTCTCGTGACAGTAGCGCAGCGGTACGGCGTGAATGCGGACACCGTTCGGCGCGCACGAAACGAACGCAGTGGGGAATTCTTCGGAGTGCCGGAATTGCTAGAGCAGATAGACGGCGTGAAAATCCGGGTGGAAGAAGCGATGGCCGCTGGAAAGGCTGCACTTGCCCAGGCTGATGCCCCGCTGGAGCGGGCCGAGGCCGGCGACAGAAGCGCGCTGGAGGAGGCGGCACAGCACACGCACACCCCTATAGGGTGTGCTGTGCGTGCAGACAAAGTGCTGGGTGCACAGACAGCAGATTCCGCACTTGTGCAGTTTGTGCAGGATGTGCGGGGCTTTCTTCCCTCGAGCGCCGGCAGCAACGGCAAGGAGTTCGGCGTCCATGCGGAGCCAGTTCACGACGAACAAGATTTGGAACGAAGCTCATGGTCACCTGTCCAGGCCTCAACATCGGCTGCCTATAAAAGCTTGACGGTGTGCGCATTCCTCGCCGGCGCAAATCTGCGCCGGCCGATGCATCAGCGCGATAACTAACGATAAGCCGATTTCTCGATCCTAAACGCGATGAGCCGCGGCCCTGACAGATTCAAGCAAGCCGACGTCACCAGGGCGGTGCGTGCTGTCATCGCCGCGGGGGGGGGCGGTCCGCGAGGTGGTGGTGGATACTAATGGCGCGATCCGGGTAATTGCTGGTAAGCCAAGTCAAGGTTCGCGAACCTTGAACGAGTGGGACAGCGTGTATGAGCCGACTTCCACTTAAGTACGTCCACGCATTCCGAGATCGCCTCGGCTACCTGCGGCAATATTTCCGAAAAGGCGGCAGACGCATTCCCCTCCCAGGTCTGGTCGGCAGCGAAGAATTCATACAGGCCTATCAGGCGGCACTGAGCGCGGCAGATATCGCCCACGAGATCGGCGCCGACCGTACCAAGCCTGGCACCATCGACGCTCCCGTCGTCGCCTATTACCGCTCGACCCAGTGGTCGGGGTTGAAGGCGGAAACCCGGAGAACCTGCCGGGCGCATATCGAACGGCTCCGGGAGCAGCACGGCAGCAAGCGGGTGGCGTTGCTGACCCGGCCGCACATCGAAGCAATGATGGCGGCGATCCCGAACGTTTATGCGCGCCGGCATTGGCTGCAGGCTATCAAGCCGCTCCTCCAGTCTGCCGTGCCGCTGACGCTCAGGGTGAACCCGGCTGAACGCGCCAAGGTTAAGATTCCGCAGACCCGCGGCTGGCACACATGGACCGATGACGAGATCGCCCAATATCGCAGCTATTGGCCGCTCGGTACCCAGCAGCGACTCGTCATGGAATTCGCTCTAGAGGCGGTGTCGCGGCGCGCCGAAGTAGTACGGTTAGGGCCACAGCACGTTCGCAATAGTCGCATCCGCATCAACCGCGTGCATGGTTCCAAGGCGGTTGACATCCCGGTGACGCCTGAGCTGCCGGCCGCCTGCGATGCCATGCCGAAAGGGTAGCTTTTCTACGTCGTCAACTCGCGCGGCTGGCCATGGTCAAAAGACGGGCTTGGGAACGAATTTGCGAAGTGGGCTAATCAAGCAGGCTTACCAACGAATTGCCGCCTGCACGGCTTAAGAAGGGCGGCATGAGGCGCTTGGCTGAGAGCGGCGCAACCGGTCATGAACTGATGGCCTATCAGGCCACCACAAGCTCGCGATGGTCGAACTGTACACTGAAGACGCCGACCGTAAGTTTGCCGACAATGGCATGAGGAAGCGAACCGCAACAAGAGTGGCAACCCTGGGAGGACCGCAGATGGCAACCGTATTGAAAACACTGGTGAATAATACCCCTGCCGGCGTGCTGGCCGGATTCCTATGTGCGGGCGCCCTATCGGCGGTCGCGCAGCAAGGCCCGCCCGACTTCTCGGCCAACAGTGCCGGGTGGGTCTCGGTAGGCGGCGAATGGACTCCGCTGCCAGACAGCCCGCCGCTGGTGACGCAAGATCCCACGCGTCGCTACGTGCCCAACAACCGTGGCGAGCAACCGACATTTCGGATCGCCGACGTCAACAATCCCAATCTGACGCAATTCGCGAAAGACTCACTAACGAAAACGAACGAGGAGGTGCTTGCCGGCAAGCCAATGTGGTCACGCTCGGCACGTTGCTGGGCGACCGGCGTCCCGGCCTTTCTCCTGACCCCGGCACAACCGATGTTCTTTGTCCAAACGCCGACGCAAGTCCGAATGATTGCGCAGCATGATAACGATGTGCGCCGCGTCTACCTCAACGTACCCCATTCGGCGAATCTGAAGCCGTCCTGGTATGGCGAATCGGTCGGTCATTACGAGGGCGACGCGCTCGTGATAGATACCGTCGGTCTCAACGACAAGACGTTCATCGACAACTTCCGCACCCCCCACAGCGAACAGCTGCACGTGGTCGAGCGCCTTCGCCTGGTTGAAGGCGGCCGCTTTCTTGAGGCTGAAGTCCTGATTGATGATCCGGCGGTTTTCCTCAAGCCGCTGCATGTGACCAAGCGCTCGCGGCGCGTGGAGGCAACGCTCGCCGAGTGGCGCTGCGCCGCCGGCGAGATGAACAACCCCTTCACACAGGGAGCCGATCCGCTGCCGACCGCGGAAAGAGCCGAGTTTTGAGCGGGGCGAAGCGGCCTCTCAACCCTGCCGCATGCGGCAAGGTAATGCCGCGGCAGGGCGACCCAACGGGTGACCCTGGGGGCGAGCCTGGTGGTCGCTCGTCTTGCGCGGACGCGCACGCCTGACCGGATTGGCTCACACTGTCTATCACGTCCGGCATGACCGAAGGCACTCTGGTCGGAAGGTCAACTCCGGCTCTGGCCGGCGCAATTCAACGCGCCGAAGGATACGGATTCGCCGGTTGCGGCCTTCGGCCGGACCGCTGTGCACTGCCGCCTTCCGGCGACGGTCGCCAGGTTTTGTTGTGCCGCCCCACATGGACGACTCCTGGCCGTTCAGGAAACGTTCAGCAAGCCGGAGGCAAGTACGGAGACACCAGGGTCGTCAAGCTTGGTTGCGAGACGGCCTGCGATCGAGTTGTAGTTGCGGTCACTGACTGCATAGGGTGCGAGGGATGGACGAGATCAGTCCTGCCTCGGGGGTCGGTATGAACGGATTTTGCGTTGCCGTTCTCGAGCGCGGCCCGGCCGCCAATCAGCGACGGCGGGCGCGGGGCTATGCGGCGGTCTGGTTGCTTGCTCTGTCCATAATGGTGCTCGGAAGGCCTGACTTGGTCGCGGCTGCGAGCCACAGGCATGCGCCGACGCAAGCGCGAAAGGCGGACAGGGCAGGGCACTACAAAAGCCGCTCACTGCGAGAAGCCAGGGGCCACCCGGCGGAAAAAGCGAAGAGGGGCAAGACCAGCCGGCGAAGTGAAGGCAACAGCGTCCACGCGGTGCCTCTCCCGATGAGCAGGCCGTCGACCGAGACGGCCGCGGCGCTGCCGCCCGATCTCGCTGCAACGAAGCGGGCAATTGAGCTCGTGCGGCAAGGCAAGTCGGCTGAAGCGACCGCACTTGCGGCCTCCGCCGGCAATCCGCTGGCGCAGAAGATCGTCGAATGGTTGCTGCTGCGCCACGCCGATTCCGAAGCGAGCCCGGAGCACTACGCTGCCTTCATCGGTGCCAATCCTGACTGGCCGAGCATTCCGCTGCTGCGCCGGCGGGCAGAGGCGGCGCTGTGGAAGGAACGGCGCGATGGCGCCGCCGTGCGGCGCTTTGTCGGCGACAACCCGACAACTGCCGCAGGTCGGCTTGCGCTTGCTCGCGTTGAAATGGGAGAGGGCAACCGTGCTTACGCGGAGCGCCTGGTTCGCGCGGTGTGGCGCTCGGAGCAATTGTCGGCCGAACTGGAAGCGGCAGTGCTCGCCGCATTTCCCGGTGTGTTGACCCGCGCCGACCACGTGGCGCGCATGGACCGTCGCATCGGTGCTAAGGATTTTGGCGCTGCGATGCGAGCCGCTAAGCGCGTCGGCGACGATCAAGTCGCGATCGTCAAGGCATGCAGTGCCGCGGAGACGAAATCCGCCAAGGGCGGCGCGCTGCTGGGCGCGGTCGGTGGCGATGCGCGTTCCGATTTGGGGTTCGCGTTGTGCCGTGTGCATTGGCTGCTCCGTAATGACTCGCCTGGCTCAAACGTGAGCGGCCGTATCGCCACACCCAAAGGAGACATTGCCGCGGCGGTCAAACTGGTATTGGCGGCATCGCGCGAGGATTTGCAGCTTCAGGATGCGGATGAATGGTGGCGGGAGCGTCGCATCCTCGCCCGCAAGCTCATCGATCTCGGCGATGCACAAACCGCATATCGCATCGTGCACGAGGCTGTGCCGCCGTCGAATCCCTACTACCGCGCCGATTTCCACTTCATGGCTGGTTGGATCGCGCTGCGCTTTCTTGGCGATCCGGCCACTGCGGCTGAACACTTTACTCACGTCGATCAAGCTTCGGCCGATCCGGTCGTTCTCGCGCGCGCCGCCTACTGGCGCGGCCGTGCCGCCGAGGCGGCCGGCCAATTCGATGACATGCGTACGCAGTACGAGGAGGCCGCGCGATTTCCTACCGCCTATTACGGCCAGCTGGCGCGGGCCCGGCTCGGCCTCGACGAGATCGCGTTCTTTCGTCCGCCAGCGACCCCGGCGCCCGGCCTGGACAGCGAACTCGTACGCGCCGCAGAGATGCTCTATGCGATCGGCGAAATCGATCTTGTCAGGTCATTCGTGACCAACCTCGCTGACGAGAGCATCGATGCCGCGCTGCTTGCAGCACTCGGTCAGCTGACCGCGCAACACAACGATGCCCAGTCAATGCTCCTCGTCGGCAAGACCGCGCTTGCCAGAGGTTTGGCGCTGGAGCGTTACGCTTTCCCCGAGATCGGTGTGCCGCCCTATAACTCCATCGGTGCCAGGCTCGATCGATGCATCGTCTATTCGGTCGTGCGCACGGAAAGTGCGTTCGATCAGCACGACATGTCGCCAGCCAAGGCGGTCGGGCTGATGCAAGTGACCCCGCAGGCCGGCCGCGACACCGCAAAACGGTTCGGCGTCTCCTACGATTGGAACCGGCTCGTGTCCGACCCCGCCTACAACACGCAGATGGGAACGGCAGAGGTGGCTGCCCTGCTCAGCGACTATCGCGGCTCTTACATCTTGACATTCGCCGGTTACAATGCCGGCCGCGGCAGAGTCCAGCAATGGGTGGCGCAGCACGGCGATCCGCGCGATCCCAAGATTGATGCGGTGGATTGGGTCGAGCGCATTCCGTTCTCTGAGACACGCAACTATGTCCAGCGCGTGATGGAGAACCTGCAGGTCTACGGCGCGCGCTTCGGCGCCAGCACTGCGACCACTGAGCCCAACCTGCACCGCGCCGCGACGCTCCAATCGCGCGCCGAACCGCCCTCGGTCAAAACCATTCCCCAGTGACGCTGGAATTTTCTAGCGTTGAATGCAGGCGTTAGCACCTCGACGCCGCGTACATCGGGCGAGGAAAGAGGACGTGGAATTAGCGTTTCTCCGGGTGAGGCGCTCCCATCGCCGACCGCAGTCGCCGGTCGACCAGCGGGTTGGGCAGAATGAAAAAGGCCGGAACGACGGCAAACAGAATGAGACTTAGCGGCACATACCAGTGTGCCAACGCGATCGCAGCTCCGTAAACTAGGATCGGCGTCGCATGGAGTTTCGCGACGAAGCGCGGCAAGGCAGTCGTCATTCCGTCAACTGCCAGTTGCGGCTGCGACATCGCATAGATCCACAAGGCGGTGCCAGCGGCGTTCACCAGCATCAGATTGATGCCGTAAAGCGTGACCGCGAGCTCGCTGTCCGGGTGCTGACCGAGAAGCGCTGCGGGAAAGGGAATGAACACGATGAGCAAAAGCAACACGAGGTTCAACCATAGCAGCTGGCGATCGACCTGCCTGATGAAATGCAGCATGTTGTGGTGCGAGACCCAGTAAACGCCGACAATTACGAAGCTGAGCACGAACGCCAATATGTGCGGGGCCACGCTCCGCAGCGTCTCTAGCGTCAGGGGCTTGTCTGCCGGAAACCGCACGTCGAGGATGAGCAGGGTAATGACGATCGCAAAGACCCCGTCGCTGAAGGCCTCGAGCCTGTTCTTGATCATGCGAAAAACCTCCGGTTTTTCAGGATGTGAACTGCTTCCTAGCAGGTCGGACGATGGCGCTGCTCTGTCGAGTACCACTCTCGCCCCTCGGCTCGTGTCAAGAAAGGAAAATGACAGCGCTCGACTGCGCGCTGCCGCCCGCGGCCAACCCGTCGGCGGCTACGGCGAACAGCGTCGGGCGCTGCTCAACGGGTAGATCACTTACGCTTTCCGCGCGCGGCCGGTGGCTGGATCAGCGAGTCCATCTGAATCGCCACCACACTTGGTACTCCCATCCCTTCGATGCCGGTAACAATCAGTTTCGCGAGCACCGACCGGTATCGAGAACGGAGCATACGACGAGGGACATCCAAGGCAGAGGAAAGAAGCGCCGAGACGAATCACAGGGACACGTGAAGAGTGGCTGGCAGCGCGGCTCGAGCTCTCCACGACGAGAACGAGCTAGCGCGGTGCGGCGACGAATGGGCGCGGCGACGTCAGGAGCCGCCGTGGGTTCGGGTCGACGAGGGGTTCAAGACCGATCAACGGAGCGCGTTGCCGGCAGCTCCTCGTTTACCGTTTCAGGTTCGGGTGCGACTGCGCGGCGGTATGACCGCCCTGCCCGTGGATCGCGGACGGGTTCGACGGCTTCGTCGGCCACCTCGCGAACCACTTAACGCTTTCGATCGCCGCCTGTCGAGCGCACAACATTTCAA
>JASHYD010000499.1 GCA_030043175.1 Xanthobacteraceae bacterium
GCCGCGGGCGGTTACACCGATCAGGTAATGAATTACAGCTTCGGCGCGGCGCTGGCGTTCCTGCCGCATGTTCTCGGCAGCGCGCAGGCTGTCACCGGCCCACTGACGTCATGGTCCTCGATCGCCCAGCATGCCAAGCTGATAGTGCTGTTCGGCGGCGCCAACCCTAAGAACACTCAAGTCAGCAAGGGCGGCTGCGCCTCGCACACCACTCGTGGCTGGATTGGCGAGCTTGCGCGGGCAGGCGTCGAGGTGATCAGCATCAGCCCGGTCCGTGAAGACGGCCCAGAGACCGCCGCGCCTCAATGGATTCCGATCCGACCGAACACCGATACGGCGATGCTGCTCGCGCTGACGCACACACTCGTCACGCAGGAACTCCATGACCGGAGGTTCCTGGCCACGCACTGCAGCGGCTTTGAGCGCGTAATGCCGTATCTGATGGGCGAGAGCGATGGCCAGCCGAAGGACCCAGATTGGGCCGCGGCCATCACCGGCGTATCCGCGGAAGTTATTCGCAGCCTCGCACAGCGCATGGCGCTGAGGCGCACCATGATCACTGCCTCATGGTCACTGCAGCGCGCGCATCATGGGGAGCAGCCCTATTGGGCGGTCATGCTTTTGGCTGCCGCTCTCGGGCAAATCGGGCTGCCGGGCGGGGGCTTTGGATTCGGTTATGGCTCAGCGGCTGGAATAGCCGAGCGGCCACTCGCCTTCACGCCACCGGTGATGGAGGGTATTAGAAACCCTATCGATGCAACGATCCCGGCGGCGCGGATTTCCGATTGCCTCCTGCATGGCGGCGAGCCGTTCGACTTCAATGGTAGGCGCAACCACTACCCGGACATTCGTTTAGTGTATTGGGCAGGGGGGAATCCTTTCCACCATCATCAAGACACCAACAAGCTACGACGGGCCTGGCAGAAGCCCGAAACCGTGGTTGTCAACGAGCCCTGGTGGACCGCGACAGCGCGCCACGCCGATATTGTCCTGCCAGCAACGACCTCACTGGAGCGCAACGACATCGGTAGCGCGCGGCGCGACAACTTCATCATCGCCATGCAGCAGGCGGTTGCGCCGATCGGCGATGCGCGCAATGACTTCGACATATTTACCGGCCTCGCACAGCGCCTAGGCGTTGCCGAAACCTTCTCTCAGCGAAGGGATGAAAGGTCCTGGCTCCGTTATCTCTATGACCAATGCCGCTACCGCGCCGGCGCCAATGCAATCGCGTTGCCGGATTTCGACACGTTTTGGGAGAACGGCTATCTTGAGATACCAGCCTCATCCGATGCCTACGTGATGCTCGCGGACTTCCGTGCCGATCCCGAACTCCACAAACTGAAGACGCTCTCCGGAAAGATCGAGCTCTATTCGGATAAAATCGCCGGCTTCGCGTACGATGACTGTCCCCCACATCCGACCTGGATGGAGCCGTGGGAGTGGCTCGGCGGTGCGGGTGCCAAGGATTATCCCTTGCACCTCATATCGAGCCAGCCGCGGCACAAGCTTCACAGCCAAATGGACGGCGGCCCGGTTAGCGCCGAGGGCAAGATCGCCGGACGCGAGGCGATCGCAATTCATCCGAGCGATGCAGAAGCGCGCGGCATTCGCGAGGGCGATGTGGTTCGGGTGTTCAGTCGCCGCGGAGCCTGTCTTGCAGGCGCGACAATAACCGACGGCATCAGCGCGGGCGTCGTGCGCCTCTCCTGCGGCGGATGGTACGACCCTGCTGACGCAGACGACAATGCGCTTTGCGTCCACGGCAATGCGAACGTCCTGACGCGCGATCAGGGCACCTCGAAGCTCGCACAAGGACCGAGTTCGGGTACGTCCTTGGTACAACTTGAGCGTTGGCGGGGTGCAGTTCCTCCTGTACGAGCCTTCGATCCGCCGGCGGCAATTGTAGCAACTGCGCCCTAGTCGCCCGCTTCAGGCAAATTGATGGGTCCGGGACATCGGAGGAGCGAGACCCTAAGAGTTGGTGGCCAACGCGAACCATGACGCTTTCATTTTGGCTGAAGCTACCGATTAGGTCGGACGATGGATGAGCGTCTCAGATCGATTTTGAGCGATCTCCGCAAGAAAAGTTCCAATGAAGCAGCAAACTGGCTCATGGAACGCTATCCTCTCGGCAGTCCCAACTCGGGTGAGCCTATAACTATCCTCTCTCATCTGTCGTGGAAGAAAGCCGATCAGGTGCGGCTCGCTGAATATTACTTGAGTAACATGCCGTTTGCTAACGCTTGGGCATATAAAGCGTTCGCAACGGTTATGTCAGTTCATCATCTGGTCGAGATCATGAAGAAGCATATCCCGAGCGATGACCGTAAGCAGTTGCTCGAATATCATGTCGCTACCGTGCTGGCTTCTGCGGCGAGGACCAAAAGGATCGTGAAGCGGTGCAAAGCTTCCTGGCCGAGCTGAAAGCAAGATATCCGCAATCTCGTTCGCAGGCATGCTCGTCTCCCTCTCCACTGTTGGGAAGCGAACGCGCAAAGTCCTTTTCAAATTCGTTGAAGCAGGCGACTAGCCATCACGCTAACGCGCCAACGGCGCAGGCAGAAGGTTCGCGCAACGGCGCGGGCAGAAGGTTCGCGCGAGGGCGCCGGCGGCGAAAATCGCCAACAGGGTCGGCATTTCCTCCAGGCGATGTCGCACGGTCGCGTGCGGCATACGCGGAGATCTACGTCGGAGACGTGAGTTCGAAGGAGCTCGCGCAGACACGGGGATGGCGAACTCCGTGCACGACGCCGGCTGGTCGGTGCTCCGCAACATGCTGTCGTACGCGTCGATTGCGACGGGATCTCCATAGTAGTTGCCCGAGGCTACCATTTTGGAAGGATTTGATGATTCGCTTCCGTTGCGGTGAGGCTATGGACAGACGAGGGCGAGACGCAACAGCCGCCGGACCGCGAGGAGATCGCGTTTTTGACCTGCCGGAGCGGCTCTCGAGCGATGCTTGTGCGTGACCCGCCGGGCCGCGTGAAGGATCGTGGGGATCGGCTCGCGCTACGTTTCAAGTGGTTCAGTGCGACGGTGTAATGGCTACGTAACAAGATATCGACCTCGACGATCGACATCGCTTTCGATGAGACAAATGTCATTTAGTCGGCAATACTCGCTCCGTGCTACGGTTTCCTCCCCTTTTGACGTATGGGTTATGGCGCGCCAACGCGAAGCTTCGCGGCGCCGTTCGGCAGCGACCTCCGGTCAAGCGGACGCCGGCGGTTTGTCCGCGAACCGCCCTCGCCCCGTAGACCGGGATTCTGGCCCAGGGTTTCTTCGCCAATGTGATTGCCCGAAGGGGCTGGAGGTGGCATTTCTTCTTGGGACCGAAGGCGCCGCTGGCGCGCGGAACAACTCTGAACGGCGTGCGTCTTCGTAGAGCTCCGGATCGCCAACTCTCTGTTGCAAAGGACGCGATCGAGTGGTCCAGCTGAGGCAAGAACTGATCGTCTGCCAATCGGACCTGTCGTGGCGTGCAGGTGCGCTGGCGAGGCAGCGTCACAATCTGAGGGGCGCCAGTGTTTCGTTCACTCGCAGGACAGCGTCGAGGAGAGCTGGCGGCGGGTCAGCTCCTCTCTATGACCAGTTGCTTGTCCACGCAAACATCAACGACCAAATCGTCAGGACAACCGCCACTGGTGACCGCATGAGCGCGGCCAACAAGAAAACGGGGAGACATCTGGGGAACTTCCCGCAGGCGCTCTCACATCTGGCGCTGAGAGAAGCGATGCCCTGCATGATCGTCCTCGAGAGACGCGCGGAGTTGTGAACATGGAACGAGCTGTAATCGCGCCATCTGGCGAGCAGATCGCGATCACCTCCCGGGATCAGCAGGCTATGGTCGTAGAGATCGGCGGGGCACTCCGCTCATACTCTGCAGATGGTCGGGACCTCGTCGACGGATATGGGGCCGACGAGATGAGCTCCTCGGGCCGGGGACAGGCCTTGATTCCGTGGCCGAACCGGCTTCAGGACGGCAGCTACGAGTTCGATGGGCGCCGCCACCAACTCCCGCTGAACGAGCCGGAACGCCGCAACGCGATCCACGGCCTCGTCCGCTGGGTTGCCTGGAACGCGTGCGCGCGCGAGCCACACCGGGTCGTGATGGAGCACCTCCTCCATCCACAACCAGGCTACCCCTTCTCGCTTAAGCTTCGCATCGAATATTCATTGTCCGATAGCGGACTCCAGGTGCAGACAACGGCCACAAACATCGGCGCCGACCGATGTCCCTACGGTTGCGGCGCTCATCCGTACCTGACCCTCGGTGTGACCATCGATCGTCTGATTATGCGCGTACCGGCGCGAACCGTCCTGCGGTCTGACGAACGCGGTCTGCCGACGGGAACGGAAGCGGTGGGGCACACAGAGTACGATTTCCGAAAGCCGAGGCGGATCGGCTCGACAACGCTCGACCACGCGTTCACCGATCTCGAGCGGGACGAGGATGGCATTGCTCGGGTCGAACTTCGCGATCCGGATCGCGGAACACAAGTCTGGCTCTGGGTCGACGAGAGCTACCCCTACCTGATGCTCTTCAGCGGCGACCAGCTTCCCGGCGTCCGCCGACGCAGCCTTGCTGTTGAGCCCATGACCTGCCCGCCAAATGCATTTCGGACAGGGGACGCTCTGATTTCGCTGGAGCCAGGTTCATCGTTCACCAGCACCTGGGGCATCGCTCGCGGGCGAACCCACAGGGGCTGATCCCGAAGTCCTCGGAGCCTTCGGCTCGATGGCGACCCTATATGCAGTTTCTTGGACGCGCCGGCTTGGCTGCTAGCGCGCTAGCAGGAGCAAGGCGTGTCCATCCAGGTCACGGATCAGGAGAGCGGGCCGATTGTCCCTGAGCGCCACGATGCCTCGCGAGATGAAGCAGACAGGAGCTGCAGCAAGTCTATTCTCCAGGGCTGGCAGATCGTCGCCCTCGAGCGTGAGCCGCGTCGCCGCGATGTCGTTCCTGGGCAGCGCCACGGGCCCACCTCGCGGGGCGCCGATGAGGCGGGCTTTCCGCTTCAGGATGAAGTGCTGTCACCTCGACCACCGCACCCGGGACGGCATCAAGCTGTTCCTGCTCCCAGCCGCGATTGAGCGAGCGCCCGGCGATGGAAAATCCCAGCACTTCCCGGTAGAACGCGACTCTTGCCGCCGTGCGGGAACGACGATGGCGGAATGATCGATCCCAAGGCATGGACCGTCTCGATGCGGAGCGTCGCGCCAGCGCGACGGCGCGTTGTTGGGCGGGAATGCGAGCAGTTCGAGCGGATGCCCCTCCGGATCACGAAACTTGAACGCAGTGACAGCGCCGGAAGCCGCGGGTAGTCGTTGCGGTGCCGGCCTGGTGATCGCGGTCCATCCCCCACATGCGCGCAGTCGCAAATAGGCGGTCTTCATGTCGGCGACGACAATGGCGATGTGCTGGAATCGCAGGTCGTCGCAGCCGATATCGGCAGGATACGGCGCGCCGCGTTGGGTGAATACGAGGAGCTCGATCGTCTCTTCGCCCAGTCGGAGCGGGAGCGCGCGGGCTTGCGCACCCTCGACTCCGATCAATCGCGCAAAGCCTGTGCCGCCATAGTGCTCGGCTTCCATCGCCTCGAAGCCGAACGCCTGTCGATAGAACGCCCCGAGCCGGTCGGCATCGGCGGTCGTGAAGCTGATACGGCCGATCCGCATCAGGGCCATTGGACACCGCGCCGATTCAGGAAGACGGCGTAGAGCGTGTGCGATGCCAGGATGAACAGCCTGTTCTTCATCGGTCCGCCGAAGGCAAGGTTGGAGACCCGATACGGCAACA
>JASHYD010000500.1 GCA_030043175.1 Xanthobacteraceae bacterium
GATCTCCTCGCGCATCTTCATTGAGCCGAGCTCGGCCGTATAAGCGGCGCCCGAACGACCGGCCGACATGATCGACACGATCAGCACGGCGATTTCGCGCACCACCAGAATTCCAACCATGTCGACCACATAGGAGTCCGCGCCGAATTTGCGGAAGTGGAAGAAGCCTTGCTGGGCGATGATGCCACCGATCAAGAACGTGATCAGCGCCATGATTGGCACGGCCTGCCAACCGACGCGGAAGAGATGGTAGACCGCGGAGGTGAGGCGAAACCGCCGTGGATGTAGAAGAATTCTGCCGGAGGCGGCGCTGAGCTCACCGAGCAACCAGACGAATTCAACCGCGTCCGACAGCAGATCGAGAGTGGCGCGGCCGACCTTGTCAAACACCATGATCGCGCGACTTGGCCTTTCAACGGACGGCTGGGGTTGCAGATTGACCCGCTGCATCTCATCGATAAGCCCGCGATGTTGCGCCTTCAGCCCGTTGAATCGCGTCCCCTTCCCATCGCGTTTCGAGCTGCGGGCAAGGCGTTCCAATAGCCATGCCCCAAGGGTGTCGAGCTGCTCGACGTTTGTCATGTCGATCGTGATGCTGCCGGCGCGTGCTGCGTCACGCGCGGCCACATCAACGAGCCTCGCAAGGTGATCAGCATTCGCGGCGGTCCATGATCCGGTTGCCGCAAGCTCCAGGCGGTCGGTGTTCATCACGCTGGTTATGAGCGTCGGGGTCATGGCACCTGCTGTCAGACCGGGAGCCGGACGTCCCGGCGCACGGCGGTACATCTATTTAAGGCTCATGATGTACGTGATGACGTTCCGCAAGTCGTCATCCGCGAGAATAATATTCGGCATGGCACGGTGAGACGTGCGCAGGATTGCGGTAAGGGCGATGGCGGTCATGCCAGGGGTTTTCGCCACGGTTTCAAACGTCGGCGCTTGTCCATTGGGCGACCGCGGCTGTCCCGCTTGGACGGCGTGACACTCCGCGCAAATCTCCTGCGCAAACACCGCGCCCTTTAACTCCTCAGGAACATTCTGCGCCCGAACCGGACCTGCTGTGACTACGATGACGAATGCTCCCAAGGCGATAATGCGATTCATCGGTATACCTCCAGGTTGGCAGCATCAATAGAGCAGATGCGGTCGAGCGGCTTTGATCCAGCGCAAAGCGGACCGCCAAGAGCGGATTAAAAGGGACACGCACTACAGAAGGGACGTGATTCATGAACGCCGCCGGGCTCAACTTGAAGCTTATTGGTAGCTGCCTGACCATAGTGATCACTGCACAGCCGGTATTTGCGGCCGATGCGCGCAATGGCGAAAAGCTTGCTCGCCGGTGGTGCGAGCCTTGCCATGTCGTCGCCGCCGATCAGCGCGGGGTGACCGGCGAGGCGCCGCCCTTTGCGAGCATTGCGACGAGGCCTGGCTTTGATGCGACGAGGATTGCGACGTTCCTCCTCGATCCGCACCCGAAGATGCCGGACATGTCACTAACGCGCGACGAGGCGGCGGATCTCGCCTCTTACATCGCCACATTGGCACGATAGTCATCGAGGGACACCAGAGACAAGGTGAAACGCAGACAAGGTGAAACGCCCATGCTGATCCGATTGCTCGGCCTCTTTTTCGTTCTGGCGGTGACGCCTGCCGTCGCAGGCGATGCGGCTGCAATTAAGCGCGGGGAGGTCCTCCTTACCAAGGATTGCTCACGATGTCATGCGATCGCTAGGACAGGCCAAAGTCAACACCCGCAGGCGCCACCATTTCGCACTTTGGGGAAGCGCTATCCCATTGAGTTCCTGGAGGAGGCGCTAGGCGAGGGAATTATCTCCGGACATCCGGACATGCCCGAGTTCGAATTTGCGCCCGCTGATGTGGGCGCCATAATCGCTTATCTCAAGTCGATTCAGGAGCGCTAACACCAGGTGACTACATCACCCGGATCATCTACGGGCGAACTTCTCAAAACCGGTCGCAACCGTCGTGCAGGGTCAGTCCCGCCTCGTGGCGCGTTCATCGATGCCTTGAAGCTCGCGGGCCACGATGTCTCCTCACCGTGACACCTCCTCGCCGCCAACACGGTCCCGCACACCGCATGGACGCGCTCCTGTGACTGCCGCTGCGGTGGAGGAGCGTATGCCCGCCGCAGCACCGCGATCTCGCCGAAGAAATGACCGACGCTGCGCAGCGTGTGCTCCTCGTAGCCCGGCACCGACTCGAGCGCGACTGTCGGATATTGATGAGGATTAACAGTACGATGAGTTCGCTGGTGACGCGCATCGGGCGGTTGCGGACCGTCATGCTTGAGAATCTCGCAAACCCGGCGGCGCCATCTATCCAAGTAGTTGCGACGCCAGCTCATGAGTGGGTCGGGCGGTGTGGCGGCCTCCTTGGATCGAATTCGAAACTTGACAGGCACGAACGTCAGGTCAGAAGCGGATATTGAGCGTCGGTCCGTAGGATCAGCCGAGTATGTAAAAACCGCATTGATTCCTTGCATGGCGTTTGCGCCGGAGCGACGCGAGTGGGTCGAAGAGCTCGAGGGTAGGCGGACAAGTGGCTGAGCGTGGACGCAGCGGGATTTTTGCGGCATCCGCATAATTGTTGATAGTTGCGCCGGCGTTGGAGGTCCGCAACCGGGCCCACTAGTGCCGCGTCAGCCATTGGCGGGCAGCACGCTGCGCCGTGGCGATCTCGCGAGAGGACATCTCTGCCGCTATCTCGTTGCGCAGGCGAACGGCATCCTTCATTCCGAGCGCGCCTGCAATGTTAAACCATTTATGCGCCGACACCATGTCGAGCGGCACGGATTGTCCGGTCGAGCACATGATGCCCAGTTTGAAAAAACGTTCTGCATCGGGCATCCCTTCGGGCAGCTTGGCTTGCGGATCGGCCATCGAGTAGTTGTACATTGCACACTCCTTTTAATCGTAATGTTGGGTATGGGCTAATTCTTCAGTCTCGACGCTGCGTAATCTGGGTCGGCAGGAGTCTGATTAGTGGCGTGTCAACCGCCCGCGATGACGAAGCCAGTCGCGCTCTGATGAGGGGGCTCGGAACCCTTTGCGTGGACGCGGATTCCGACCAGGCACACCGCTATCGAAGCAACCAGAGCAACCACCACGATCTTCGCGTGGGTCGCGCGGTCCGCAGTAAAAAGAGTGGCGTTATTCACGGATTCGCTCCTCAAGTCTGAAAGACGAATGCGAGACAATCAGGCATTCAGTTCGCGCAACGCACCGCAATTGCGCAGCACGACACGACGCGAGCTCGGTAGCCCGATGGCTTGCTCTGACACCAATTGCGTCATCGTGCGTGACACCGTTTCGATCGTGAGCCCGAGATAGTCGGCAATATCCTGGCGCGACATCGGAAGCTCGATGGTATCGGTCGCGGCGAGCCGGGCGGACATTTCCAGCAAGAAGCACGCAACGCGCTGTTGGGCGCTCTTGACCAGAAGTAACAAGTGCTCCTGGACACGATTGAGCTCCCGTCCCGTGTGGGACCACAACTCGCGCGCCGCATCACAATCGCGTTCGGCTTGCGAGATGACGGCACTGCGCCTGACTACCAGCACCCTGACATCGTTGATCGCTTCGGCGGAAAACTGGTGCTCTTTGCCGATTTCGAGGCCGAAGATGTCACCGGGGAGGTAGAACCCTCCGATCTGACGCCGGCCATCGCAAAGGATCTTGTAAGTCCGCACCGCTCCCTTGGTCACCTTGTACACATACTCGGCTGGTTCACCCTCGCCGAAGATTTCCTCGTTAGGGTCGAACCTCATCTGGCTTCCCATCACCTCCATGACCCCGAAGCCGCCGCGGACAGGCGCGGGAGGGGGCATGGCGTTGTTGTGGGGCTGATTGGCCGGAACGGCACGAAGCGGGGTCTGCATCAACATGGCTGGGCTCCCGTGTTCTCGATGCACAAGGGTTAGCCCGCGCCAAATTCTGAGGAAATTCAGATGTTGTTCTTAAGAGGACCTCCATAGGGCGAGATACTTAAGGGATTTTCCGTAGACATCGCGGCACCCAGAGAGACCTGACGCGCGACACGGCGGCGGCGAACGAGTTTCAACCATCCGCTTCGCCACATCCGAGACCGCGGTCCGGCAGATAGGCCGGCCTCGAAATCAGAATCCCTGTGAGTGCCGGCAAGGACGGTATTCACACGATCGCAGGCGCTCCAGTGCCATTTTGAGGAGAGACACCGATTATTGCCGTCGCTGGTGCGCTGATCGTCGGTGTCACGATTCCGGCCGTGGTGGCGAACAAGGCGAAACTGCCCATCGTGGCCCCGTTGCTCGCGACCACGCAATGCGGTCGGATGTCGGGGACAAGGAGACCCGGGCATTGGGCGAACGCAACCCGAAGGGGCGCCCAGCCGCGTGGAGGGCAATCAAATCAGGATAATCGCGGGGCTGGTTCAAGGCACGCGCTCGTGCGCGTCTGATGCAGGATGTCGGTTCGTCGGGTCGTTCACGAGGAGAGACCACAGAGGCGCTACCGTAAAGCGTCCGGTCTGGTCGCAAAGATCTGAAGCGGACGTTAGCCCGGGATTTGTCGTACGCCGTCGTTTGAGAAATCCAAGCTAGGCGGAACCGGAAAAGACCGATCCCCGTTCTCAATCGCAATTGGTCCGGGTGCCGCTCGCATGAGTTGCGACAGGCGAGAGCTACAGGCGCCGATAAGCGGTCCGCTTTCGTAAATGCTTTGCGGAGTATCCCCAGTGGCGTTTCCGGCTCGGTACCTATCACCCAGACCACTAATGCTGCAACGCCAGGAATGGCGCGGTTCCAACGAACCACGCCGCTGCCGGCTGCCTGTAGGATGAGGTAATGGCCAGTGAATACCTGGATGCCGAACTCGGCTTCGAGTTATTTGAGCTGCTGCCGGATGCGATCCTCGCGATAGATCGGCGGGGTATCATCAGGTACGCCAATCGCCAGGCTGGCGAAATGTTCGGGCAGGAATCGAAGACTCTCGTTTTGAGCCCGCTCGGCGCGCTACTGCCGGACATCCGAAAACGTCAGATCGGCCATCGGGGCAAATACGCTTTGGATCCCCGCATGTGGCCGATGGGTACCAGTTTTGAGCTGGTCGGGCGACGCGCTGATGGTACAACGTTTCCAGTCGACGTCATGCTCAACCCGCTCAAGCACCTTGCCGAACCGACGGTGCTTGCAGTCATTCGCGACATTACGGATCGCCGAGCCGCTGAGGCCGCTTTGCGGCAAAGCCGTGCGATGTTTGAAACGTTCTACGAGCGGTCACCCGACGCGATCATCGTGGTTGACGAAACTGGCAAAATCAGCCGTGTCAATGCACCGGCGGAAGCCATGTTCGGGCTGCTGCGCGAACGCATGCTCGGCCAGGCAATCGAGCTGTTAATTCCCGAGCGCTTTCGTGAGCGACATTTAGCGCATCGCGTCAATTACATGAAGGCCACCAAGACGCGTGCGATGGGCACCGACCTGCAGCTTTTCGCGCAACGCGCCGATGGCGCAGAGTTCCCGGTCGATATCATGTTGAGCCCCATTGAGATCGACCAGCGGCGGCTGGTGTTGGCCGTAGTCCGTGATATTACAGAGCGCAAACGCGCCGAGGCGCAAGTGCAACAGCTGTTGCGCGAGGTCAAACACCGCGCCAAGAACATCTTGAGCGTCGTCCAGGCAATTGCTCACCAGACCACAGCGAATTCGGTGCAAGAGTTCGTCTTGCAATTCAGCGAACGAATTCGGGGCCTGAGCTCGAGCCTCGATCTGCTGGTCAGGAATGAATGGAAAAGTGTTTCGCTCGCCGAGCTTGTGGGCTCGCAGCTCGCTCACTTCGGAATTCTCCTGGAGAGCCGCGTTGCCGTGCGCGGTCCTGATTTGAGGGTCACCGCTGCGGCGGCCCAGACCATCGGCATGGCGCTCCACGAGCTCGTCACGAATGCGAGCAAGTACGGGGCGCTCTCCACCGGCTCGGGCCGCGTCGACATTGTGTGGGGCTTGGAGGACACTAAAGCTGGCGCGCATCGCTTCACGATCGAATGGACCGAACGCGGCGGTCCGACCGTCGTGGCCCCGACGCGATGGGGGTTCGGCTCGAGTGTGCTCTGCCAGCTGACGAAAATGTCCCTCGGAGCGGACGTAACGCTCGATTATGCGCCTACCGGGGTGGTTTGGCGCCTCGTGTGTCCTGTCGAGCGGATTTGCGAAAGTGGCGCCGCCCAAACGAAGGATGTGACCAGACCTACCGAACCAACGTCCGAGCGCGACCCATACCCTCCCGGCATGCGAGGCGGTACCGTGTTGTAGACGTGCGCAATCCGGGCAAAGCCCTGTGATTTCGAAGGCGTGGCCTCATTGGCGGGTGTAAGTAGGATTGCGCTCCCACGTGAATCGGTCGACATAGACCTCGAACGTATTCCTGCTGCCTCCACGGTCCCCATTCGAGGACTCGAACCTGATGGCGAGAATACCTATCAATCGTTCTGCGCCAGCCTCGAATGTGTGCTCGTCCGAGTGAACATCGAGCGCGCCTGGATATCGACATCGATGGTTCGCGCCGGGCGGTCGCATATTTGAGGGCATCGGTCCACTTTGCGCAGAACGATAGGATCGACAGATAGCGATCGCACGTTACGGTGTCTGGGACGAAGGATAGGACTAGTCGCCATTTCCGCAGGCAATCGGACGAAAGCTCGCCACAACACCGCGGGTCTTAGTTATGGGTCGCCGTGCAACGATATTCCGTTCACTTTCCCCGCGGATGCCTCCTTGATACCGCTTCCATAGCTACTTGAATCGCTTTGAGTCGCTGGAATCGTTGAAGTTTTCAGATTTTTTCTGTGGCGCACTCGATCGCAATGTGATCCGCTCTTGACCTATCTGA
>JASHYD010000501.1 GCA_030043175.1 Xanthobacteraceae bacterium
GCCGATTTGCACGCGAAGTGTTATAAATAGATAATTTAGCTGAGCGCGCACCGGGCGCCCCGCACGACGAAAAGACCCCCGACTTCTCTGCCGGGGGTCTGCCAATTGCAGGAATCAGTACAGGAAGTTGCGCTGGATGCGGAACACCGCCGCGAGGGCATTGATATTCGACGCGTTGTAGGTCCCCGCCGCTACCGCTGATATGTTGGGGAACGTATCATTCCCGGTGTACTTGACTTGTTGACCGTTGAAAGAGGTGTTGAGGCGGTAGTACAGCAGGTCAACGCCGATATCGAGATCAGGAACCGGATTCCATTGGGTTCGCGTTCCGGCTTCCCACATGTTCCAATTGGGAGAGCAGGCGTTCGCTGAAGTTAGGTTGCCGGCGGTGATCAGGGCCGAACAGATCGCGCCTGCTGCAGCAGAGTCATAGTTAACACCCAATATGCCGGTGTAAATTGACGTTCGCCATTGCGGACTCCACAGATGTTCATAGGCGGCGTTCGCCGAATACACCGTCACCAAATCCACGCTGTCAAGGGTAGTGCCGTTGTATATGCCATCCATCAAGAGCCCGAACCCCAATTTCGCGCCGGCAAAGTTCGCTACAGGCCCGAGCCCTGGGGTTGCGAAACCCGAGGCGCCTTTCGTCCAGACAGCTTCTGCGGCGAGGGAGTCGCCGTTCAAGCCAAACGGGTTATTCCATACGCCTCCCGCGGTCACGGCCCAGCCGTACGCATCGGCGGGATGGCCGGTTGCCTCCGTGGCCCCGTAATATCCGCCGCTCGCATTATGAATCGCGCCTGACAGGCCGACGAAGCCCCATTCCTGGTCGAGCCGCACGTTGACTATGGGATCAAAGAACTGAGTCCCCGCGTCGTCGAATACTTCGTTGTTCGCAACCGAGAGCACGAAAGTTGATTGTTTTTGGGCGGCCACGAAGGCAGGGTTAGTGTTTACAATGCCCCGGCCCCGGGAACTGGTAATCCCGTCGTTGTCTTCAAGCGCGACGCTTGTCGAGAAGCCGCCGCCGAACTGCCATGTGTAAGCCACTCCCAGGACGCCGTTGGGCGAGGTGTCGTTGCCGAACTTCTGTCCCGAGTAGGTATAGACACCCTGGAAGTACAGGTCGAAGAACGACCGCATGTGGCCCGCCGTAAAGCCCGCCCACTGGATGAACGCACGTGTGTTCGTGATACTCGTTCCCGCCTGCTGGCCCGTGCCGTACCCAAAGGCATCGTTTGAACCCGAGCCGCTCGCAATAATATCGTAGTACGAGCGAAGCGTCCCATATTCGGTCTGCGTGCGCAAGTCGAAGGATATGCCCGCAAAACGCCCGGCAATCGTGAACGGCGAGGTGTCTGTGCGGGTGTTTAGGCCGCCGAGATCAACGGTGCCGGTTCCCGCAGCGGCGCCCAGCATGAACGGGCCAGAACCGGCCATGTTATATTCCACCTGCAACTTGGCGAAAGCGCCGATCTTGATGCAGGTGTCGGTTCCGGGAACATACCAGAAACCCGCCCCATAGATGCTACAGGCTTTGACGTATTCAACTGGCTGGGCCTTCATCGGCAGATCGGCCGCCTGCGCACTGGCCACGGTAAAAATACCCGCCGCCGATCCCAATAGAACGCGTTTCACTGAACTCTTCACTGGTGTCATAGTACCCCTCCCTACGCGACTGCGTTACTTGACTGGTGTGGTATAGTGGTATATCAAGGTGGTATCACTCGCCCGGCGGGCAAGCGAAGTGATTTCGATTTTATCGAGGTTTTCTAAGCGCCCGGCGCTCTCACGTATTCGACTGGCTGGGCCTTCGTCGGCAGATCGGCCGCCTGCGCACCAGCCACGGTAAAGATACCCGCCGCCGACCCCAATAGAACGCCTTTCACTGAACTCTTCACTGGTCTCATAGTACCCCTCCCATGACTCATTTCCTACGCGTACCGGATATCTATATAAGTGAGTGAATACTTATATAAACAACCAAAGTATTGTCGTAACGTGTAGTTATATAGATATTAAATTAACTCGATTTTAATGTCAGCCGCAGCGCCAGGCAATGACTTTCCTCAGGAGTTAGTTTTGTTTATTGCAAGTGTTGCTGAAAAATCACGATCTTAGTGGCAGAACGCGCTCGGCTCTGGCGTAAACTTGATTATAATAATTAAAGAAACTGATCTCTCTTTTTATGGCGTGTTGGTATTTACATATAAACTAAGATTTTATATCTTCAGGATTGCCGTTAGCCTGGTTTACGCGGTTCAATTCCAACCGGTCGCCGCGAGCAGGTTCGGATCTCGCCTTGAAAGCGGGGTGTTGGGACAATAGGGAGGGGACAATGGCTTTAGGGATTGAATGTCCGAAGTGCGGCAGCCTCAGTGTCAGTTTAGTTCGTGGTCTGTGTCGGGCTTGCTATATGCGTGACTTGCATCAAAGGCGGTCCGCTTCAGCTGTCACCGAATGTCCAAAATGCGGCGAAGTCAGCGCCAATTTTGTTCGCGGGGTGTGTCGGGCTTGCTATATGCGCGACTACCATCAAAGACGTTCCGCTTCAGCCGTCGCAGATGGCGAAGGCCCGCGCGTTTGCATCGAATGCCGAGATGCGGAGCCATACGCCCGCGGCCTTTGTCGGCCTTGCTATGTACGCGACTACCGTCAAAGACGTTCCGCTTTAGCGGAACACTCCGCTTCAGATGAACAAAGCGAAACACCGATACTTATCAATAACAGCGAAGGCCAGCGCCTTTGCGGAGAATGCGGAAACTCGGGCATATACGCCCTCAGCCTTTGCCTGAATTGCTACATGCGGGACCGTCGACGTCGTCACAGGATGAAGGTCCACACCTGTGTAACTTGTGGCGAGTCGTTTCAGTCTGCCCGTAGCGATGCGCTCTATTGTTCGATGGCTTGTCGGCAGCGCGCGCACCGGGTCCGCAACGCCATCTCCACCGGCGCGACTGTGACGTCTAGCGCCGCACAGGCGACCGCGAATTCAGCGGCAAAGGCGAGCGCCGCAGTCATGCGGGACCTCTATCGTCCGCGTCGTCTCCTCTCAATTTATCGCCCGGTCGCAGCGTCCCAAGTCGTGCCAGCAAGAAGACGGCGCTGTTGACCACGGTTTATCGGTCCGCGCCATGGGAAATGATGCGCCTCCGGGCACCGGTGGCGCCACAACGGAGCGGGCCACGGCTGGCGAGTCGCCCCACGATTGACAGCGCCGCTCGAGGGGCGCAGCATTAGGGTGATCACCTCGCAACGAGGTGACCGCCCCCTTATTACCCAACGCGGGCTTTTTTCTGCCGCTCGGCCTGGCCGCTGCGCGTGTCAAGCCAGCCCAGCGGATGGGAAGTCCGTCTCCTCAGCAAAACTGATAAACGGGGCAACCACAACGACGATAGGGAGAGGGACTATGACGCGCATGCTGATTATCGTGCTTTTTGCCGTTGCCGCTGCGCTGCTGGGCGAAACGCAATCTAGCAATGCGCAATCGGCTTATTCTTATCCATGGTGCGCAGTCTACTTGAGCGGAGGTAACATCGGAGGCGGCGCCAGGTCCTGCTATTACACGAGCTGGAAGCAGTGCATGGCAACAATTTTCGCCATCGGGGGATACTGCATCGAGAGCCCATATTACCATGCGCCGACGCAGTTGCCGCATCACGCGAACGCAAAGCCGCACCATCGCCGACACGATAGTTCGAGAGCTGATTGAATCGAGAGATTTGGGTGACGGAGTGCCACATAGAGAGACGTGCGATTTATTTTCTATTTGGACCATCCGTTAATCCGACAATTGCAAGCGGTATTGCAATGGAAGATGCCTGGGGCGCAGCGCCAATGCATTCAAATTGTGTTGTTGCGCGCAAGCGGCATGATGCAGCTTGTGTTGTTGCGCGCGGCTGCCCGGCGTGCCCGGCGCGGTCCGACTGGGATTGTTTGTCAGTGCGTTTTGCACCGATCTGATGATGCCCGCGCCCGGCCCCCTCTCGAGATTTTCTTTGAAGACATTGGCCCAGAAATGCCTTCCGGCAACTCATCCTGCTATGCCTTCCGGCAACTCATCCTGCTGCTCATGGACAGTGGCAACAAAATTTGTGGGACGACATTCGCGAAAAATTTTCGAGAACTGCGCGCTCAAATCCATGAAAGACGTCTGTTGCCAAGCTTGAGCAAGCCGCACCTTAGATCGAACATTCTGCCGATCGTGAAATCCGTCACATCTTTCCCTGCATGGTCACATGTGGTAGATTGCGGTGAGCATCGAAGCGGCTACGGCACAGACCGCTTTCTTGGCGCCGTGCCTGCCGCGCTGACGGTTGAACTGCGCCTTGTAGTAGCTGTCCTTCTTGCGAGCGGCCGCACTGCACCATCATCGTCTTGAGCCAGGGGGAGCCTTTGCGCAGGCGCGACGACTTGCGTTTGCCGGCACTTTCGTTCTGGCCCGGAGACAGGCCGGCCCACGCCAAAAGATGACCGGCGGTTGGGAAACGGCCCATATCGGTGCCGATTTCGGCGAGGATGTTCGGGTCCTCTTTTGGGTTCCCATCGCGAGGT
>JASHYD010000502.1 GCA_030043175.1 Xanthobacteraceae bacterium
CCAGCAGGCCCGCCGGCCGCTTGCTGGCCAGGCTCCGCCGGTCCGGGCTTGCGGGGATGAGCATGGGGGGAATGAATGGCAGCGGGGGACTTACGCGCGACAATGCGTCGGCGGTCGAGAATTGTCATCAGGCTGTGAGAAGGGTTACGCGAGTTAGCACGGGGTTTCGCCATCCGTGATGATGACTTCGTGCGAAAAATTCACAGGGACCGAGCATTGCAATCAATAGCGACGATTGCGACCGCCTGGGCACAGGCGGGGACAGTCGCGGCAGCGGTCGACAAGAACTCGGTGGCAGATTGGTCGGGCTGGCAGCTCCCCACAGCATGGAAACAACAAAGGCCGGCCTCCTGAACCCGGTTCCGCCTCGATCGGAACACGCGATCCGGTCTGGGGGCGATCATCCAGCCGGAGACAAAGAAGGTTGCGGGATACCACGAACAAGTCTTACAGCACCTGACGCATGCAGCGCGTGATACGAGGAGCGGCCGGCATCACCAGGGCGGCCGCCACGAAACAGCGCCCCACCGCGCTCACATCGGGATGGGCCACACAAGTCATTCGACAAACAAACCTAAGCAAACGAAGCGCCGGCGATGCCGGCCGGGCCATATTCCACGCAGCATGACAGAGCGGCGCGACGGAGGAGCTGCTCGTGCTTGCTCATGAGCCGCGCCATGGTTGCAGGGCTCGTCCACCAAGGCCTCGTGGGCGGCGCGGCAAGGTTATCGGTCCGTATCAGGCTCACCGAGGCGGGCCAGCGGGCGCTCGAAGGGTGATCGAGCCCTGAAGGACGATAAGTACCTTCCGGTCTAGGAACGACGCCGGTGTCACGGGCGTTGGTTTGCTGCGTGAGGTCACTGTCCTTTCTCCTCACGTGCCCCGGCCCTTGCTCCAGACGACATCAACCGAAGGGCCGGGGTTTGTCTGCATTTGGCTGCTTGCCAACTTGCTCAGTTGCTCAGGGGCGCCTCCCCGGAGAAGGCGCTGACCGGACCGGCGCATTACGTTCAGTCTATGCACCTTCCAAGTGGGTGGTGATCTCTACTCTGCGCGACCAAGGGCTGTGGACAGCATGGTCCCGGGGGTCGCCGGCGGAACCAGGCCAATCGCTAGAAGGTTTGTCTGACACTGCAATCGCATGGTCCGGCAATGAATGGTGCGGATACCCCCACCCGGTCCGATTATGACTATGACGGCCATCAAGACTGCGGCACATTTCCGCCGTTCCTACAGCTGCGGGGGCGAGGCTGCTTTCCGCTGTGGGCACGATTCCATTGCGGGTGTCCTCGGCGGGATTTGTCGCGCTATGATGTGTCGGGGGCTGGGATTGCTTTCCACCCATTTAGATCGCTTGGTTTGCAACGCGAGGCGTCACGAAAATGATGGAACGTTACCGTTACCTCCTTATTATCGTTAGGTTTTAGTGGGCTAGGGAGGTCCCATGGGCCAGATGCAATATTTCCCTCTCGCAGGGCCGTTTTTTGCGATCCTCGTGGGGATCTTCCTGCTGGTCGTCGTCCTCATCGAAATCAATGTGCTGCGCTATGCCTATACGCGTCTCGGCGTCAGTTCGGGAACGGCCCTGCTGCTGCTGCTTGCGTCGCTCATCGGCAGCTACATCAACATTCCGGTATGGGACTTTCCCGAGCGCGAAGTGCAGTCCGGAGAGGAAGTTGTCTTCTTCGGCGTGCACTACGTCGTGCCGGTGGTGGTCGAATGGCCCGGTACCGTCATCGCGATAAATATTGGCGGTGCGGTAATCCCGACGCTGCTGTCGCTCTACCTGCTCGGAAAGAACAATCTCTGGGTCCGCGGCATCATAACAACCGCAATCGTCACGGTCGTCATTCACATGCTGGCCTACCCGGTGCATGGGGTCGGCATCGCGGTGCCGGTTTTCGTGCCGCCCGTGGCGACTGCGATCGTGGCGGTACTGATTGCGCGCGAACACGCCGCCATGCTCGCCTATGCGGGCGGCAGCCTCGGCACCCTGATCGGCGCCGATCTGCTTAACCTTGGCGTCGTGCGGGGACTTGGCGCGCCCGTCGCCTCCATTGGCGGAGCCGGTACCTTCGACGGGATCTTCCTCACCGGTATCGTAGCGGTGCTACTCGCGAGCTTCTCCCGGCGGGCGTAGTAACCCGGCATAGGCCATGCGAAGCATCGTCACACCCCAAGCCGGTCCGCGAGTTCCATGAGGCTGCCGATCGCTATATCGACCGGCGCCGACGGGCGATCCTCGCCCTTGCCGGCGCCTTTTTCGTTCGGTCGCGCGACATGCGCAGTGCGCAGCCCGCAGGCAGCAGCGTAGGTGAGATCGCCGGTGTGTGCCGCCACCATCATGCAGTCTGCCGGGGCGAGATCGAGGGCCTCGGCCGCCGCAAGATAGACCCACGGCTTGGGTTTGTAGTCGCCGGCGATCTCGGCGCCGAGGATCGCGTCCCACGGAAAGCCATTGCGGCGGGCGAGATCCACCATCAGCGAAATGTTGCCGTTGGAAACGGGCGCCAGCAGAAACCTGGGCTTGAGCCGCCCCAGCCCGGGCGTCACATCTGGCCACGCGTCGAGCCGATGCCAGGCGTGATTAAGCCGGGCGGTCGCTTCCTCGGACAGGCCCCCGAATCCGAAGCGTGGCAAAATGCGCCCGAGGTTGTGGCGATGCAGCACATCCAGCTTGGAAAAGGGAATGCGCCCCGATCGCACCTCCTCCATGCCGGGCTGGTATTCGTCGCGCCAGGCATCCGCGAAGCCGAGCCAGTCGGCGAAATATCCGAGCGGTTCCAGCACCGCCTTGGCCTCCCGGGCGACGCTGGTTCGCCAATCGACCAGTGTGCCGAACACATCGAAGAACAGCGCTTTGACGGCTGGAACCGGGGTCGCGCGCATGATCCGCGTCGCCTACATCGGTGCGGGAATCTGGATCATTTCTTTGATCTCCGCCGCCGTCAGCGGCCGGGTGATGAACTTGTTCTTAAGTGCATCCGACATCACGAGGTCAAGCCCGCGAATTTCGTCCGGCCACAACGTCGCTTTCGGAAAATACTCGTCGCGGACCTTGGCCATCAACGCGTGGCGCACGCCGGAAAACGCCTCGTACGTCGCGAGCGCCGCCGGGTCCGTGTACATCCAGTCGATGGCGTCGCGATATCCCTGCATGAAGCGGGCGACAACGTCACCACGCGCAAGCGCTTGTGTGTTCGCCATGCAGATGCGCACCGTCTGGTCGGCGCGTGCCTTGATTTCGCTGCCGCGGGCGATCACGCGGATCTTGCCTTCTTCGACGAGATCGAGGCCAAACGGCGCGGCACCGCGGCCGATATCGATCTGGCCCGTCATCGCCATGGTTAGAGTGGCGGGGTGCCCGCCGGTTGCAACCGGCCGCGCATCGACCTTGTACTGGCCGAGAAGGGCGAGGAGCGCAGTGTGGCTGGAGGAGCCGTTTTGCGAATAGCTGATGGTCTTGCCGGAGGCGTCGGCGAGCGACTTGATCGGGGAGTTGGCGACCACGAACCAATAAGTGTCCGGCGAGCCGATCATGGCGCTGCCGATGATGCGCACCGGCGCGCCCTTGGAGAAAGCGCCGATCGCGGATTCAATGCCGCCCCCGCAGGCGATGTCCATGCTGCCGGAAATCACCGCCTGATGCGCCTCGGGACCGCCCTGCGTGTAGAGGACGGTGACCGCGATGTCGCGCTTGCCGAAAATACCCGAGTGCTCGCCGATCTCCGTGATGGCCGTGTCCCACTGACCGCGTTGGGCCACCGCCACCCTCAGCAGGTCCCCGGCGGGGGCGGACGGGGAGAAGAGGGCAAGCAAGGCCGTGGAACAAAAAGCCGCCGCGAGCCGTGCGGCAAGGGCGCGTGCCATCATAGCGTTCTCCCTGGTCAGGATTTGGTGATATGCTATCAGAATTCCGTCACCTGAGGGAGCGAACCATGAAACGTCCAATTCCGGTATTGATCGCGTTGGCGATGACGGCGATTGCTCTGCCGCAGGGCGCGAGCGCAGAAACGATTGCGGTCTTCACCAAGAATACGACCAACCCATTCTCCAAGGCGATTCGCACCGGCAGCGACTTTGCGGCCAAGAAGCTGTCGATCGACGTCTCGCACTATGTGCCGACCACAGCGGACAATCCTGCCGAGCAGGCCAAGCTCGTTGACGACGCGATCGCAAAGAAGCCGGATCTCATCGTGTTCGATCCAGTCGAAAACCAGAAAATGGTGACCGCCATAGAGAAGATAAATGCGGCCAACATTCCGGCGATCGAGATCACCGATCGCGCCGAGGGCGGCAAGTTCGTATCCGCCGTGCTGCCGGACGACTACCAGCTCGGCCTCGCCACCGCGCGCCGGCTGTTCAAGGCGCTGGACGGCAAGGGCAACGTCGTCATCCTTGAGGGCATTCCCACGACGACAAGCAGCATCGAGC
>JASHYD010000503.1 GCA_030043175.1 Xanthobacteraceae bacterium
AAGATCTGCCATTGGAAAAGATTGACCGTTATCTGGTGCGCGACGCCCAACGTGTGATCGAGGCGATCGAGGCAATCGTTGACGTGCACACTGCGCAAGAGGAAGACATTTATGACGCGGTCACGGCAGATTGAAAGTCATGATCTGACAATTTCCTCTTGCTACGTGCTAACTTGCGAGTAGCTGGACCTCCTGGACCTCACGCCGACGTCCGAGCCGCACTCGACTTGCCAATCGCAGGCGTCGAGGCTGCCGCTGGTTGTGAGTTTGCATTTTCACTTGCAAATTGCGCATATGCGTCAAGGGCGTGGGTCGCGTACATCACGGACGGGCCGGCGCCCATGTAGATTGCCATGGCAAGCGCTTCGGTCACTTCCTCCTGCGACGCACCTTGGTCGAGGGCGGCTTTGACATGAAAGCCGATACAGTCGTCGCATCTTATTGCGACCGAGATAGCGATAGCGATGAGTTCCTTCGTCTTGCGGTCCAAGGCCTTCGGAGCGAGGGCAGATTGGGCAATGTTGGCGAATGCCTTCATCACCTCGGGCGCCCCGCTGCGCAATTTCCGCAGCAGGGCGGTCCGCTCCCTGGTGGTATCAGGCCAGCTCTTCATTGCGCTTTACCTCCGATAGGGAATCAGACAGCGCTCAGTGCTGGTGGGCGCTCGCCGAGCAAGAGGAGAAGCCGAACCGACTGTAAGCCGGACAGTACCCGATGACGGCCGTAACAATCGGAACAATGCCAATCCAGCCGACCCAGTTCCAACCCGTGCTCGGAAATCCGAGGGGAATCGCATAGGCGATCAAAAGCAAGCCGATGATGGCTCGGGCGGTGCGATCGAGTATTCCAATATTCACCTTCATTTAACCTCTCCCGTGTCTTTAGTTGGGTTTACTCCGCTCTGCCGCCCTGGCCTTGAGGCCATCAGGTGCGCGCTCCAGCGATGGTCGGCTGCGAGCATCAATACCTCAGGGCAGCAACATCGCTGCCAACGTACACGCCAATAGCGGGAAGGCGCGACAGTGAACCACTGATCGTCAGCATAAGGCCGCCTCCGTCCAAGCGCTCGTAGCGACAATCGATCAAAACATGATGGAGCGGACGCTCGAAGATGGCTTTGACCTCCATCAAATCCTTTGATGGTTGCAGTCAATCGCCGCCAAGGCGGAGCGCAAGACGCCCGATGTGTACCCACCCACGCCCAGGGGCGCATAATGACATTCCGATTGACAGCCTTGATCCCTGGCGTGACCTCGCGGTCACTCGCGGCGCATGTTTCTTGGCGGAAGAATCAACATCCATGTCCCCGCCACGACCATCCTCCATCCCAGGAGCCATTCCCGCAGATCATGCAATTGCGATTGACTCGAGATCAGCCGACACAGGTTGATCGATATCAATGGCGTGAACCCGAAAAACAGGCAGCGTTCAAACATTGTTGCCGAATTTGGAGGTCGTGTCATGGTCGGTGTAACGCTGTCGCCCGAGCAAATACGAAGTGCGCCGCCCGAGGTGCGCCGCTGGCTCGAACAGGAGCTGTTGGCGGCGTTCGGCCTGCAACAGCCGACGGCCGGAGTGAAGGCCCCTCAGCTCGCGGCCTGCACCGTGGAGGAATCTGCTGCCGTGTTTTCGTTGATCCAGGGAATGCTGCCGGTGGTGAACGTGTTCTTCGAATTGGGCCGACAAGGAATCAGCGTCGGGGACGAAGATCTCACGGCCTTCCGCGTCACGGATATCCTGCGGCATACGCGACTTCAAGCGGTCGAACAGGTGATCGCCTGCCTCGACACGATCAGCGCCGCCGTCCGGCGCGTCCGCGGCGATTCCAGCGCCGCCTTCTATGGTCTGGACAACGGGGGGCACTGCTTCATCTCCGCACAGACCCAGCGCAGCATTCTGCAGATATGGCAGCAGGTCATCGCCGCCCGTAACCTGGATGCTTCGACCGTCGATGGCTCAACAGTGTCTTCCGCCGAGCCCGGCATGGCGCCCCCGCCCGTCGGGCATCCGGGGGGCGCCGGACTGTCAAGTCCGCTCTGGTCAGCGCGCGAAGTGACGCCAAACGGCGCAGATCCGACCACGGCCCCTATGGCGTTGGGAAGCATCTCGCCGTAGAGGCATAACCGCCCGTGCTGGTCGATTCGACCATGCACTTGCGTTGTGGTGTTCCGGTTGGTTCGCGGCATCGGGCTATTTGGCGGCGGCCCCGATCTCTGTTTCTGATCGATGCGGTGCGGGACGTTTCGCCTCGGCGCGCGCCGCGCAGTGACGCTTAACGATAGCGATGCCGTTCGCTCCTGCCCGTAGCGCGACCGGACTGCACAGGAAAGATCGGCATTGTAGGTTTCTGTGTGGAGGGTGCCTTCGAGCCCCATCTCGCGACAGGCCAAGGCTTTTCGTGTGCGCCGTGGATTACGATGCTGTTTCGAGAAGATCGACGACAATCGGCGAGGGCACTTGCCCGATCATCGGCAATTTCGGCGCCTGTATGCTCCGCGGCGCGGCCGGACGGCTTGAACGGGCCCTCGCCCGCCCGTCCTACGACCCGCCGTCAAATATTATCCAGACGCCGGCCATTCACTTTTAATACGATGAAATTCGGGACATTGGCTCCGTTCATTGGCGCATCTTATCATGCGCCCAGCGCGCTGGTGACCAGCGAATTCTCAGATGCTTTGCGCGCCACCTTCCCTGATCGACCGACAAGAGGTCGGCTGCCGTACGCCCTTCGCTTCGGGGATTTTTGAATCTGCCCTCCGCTCGGGTTCCGGACGTTCTGCCATTGACTGCAATCAATGCGGACCGGTTGAGCATACGCGAACATACTCCAGCGAGGCTCGCCATGATCATTCTCGTTCTCTTTTCGACGACAGAAGGACATACGCGAAAGCTTGCGCAGTTCGTTGCGGCGCGATTGAGAGGATGTGGCCACAAGCCTGAGCTCTCCAACGCAGCCGACCTCGATCTGCCCGATGCCGCCAGGTTCGACGCGGCACTCTTTCTCGCTTCAGTTCATCTCGGTCGCTATCAACGCTCATTTATTGAGTTCGTCCGCAAGTACCATGATGCACTCAACCTGATGCCAAGTGCATTCATCTCGGTTTCTCTGTCCGCAGCGGGAGACAATCCGTCCGATCTCGCGGGAATCCGCGAATGCGTCGACCGCCTGGAGCGCGAAACGATCTGGCACCCGGGCGCCGTGCACCACGCCGGTGGCGCCATGCGGTTCAGCGCCTACGGGTTTTTCACGAAGCTTGCAATCGGATATATCGCTCGCCGCCGTGGAAAAAGCGTGCAGACGTCTGAAGACTACGATCTCACCGATTATGTCGCATTGGAGGCATTCATCGACCGTTTCGCGGCTAGCGCGCTCACGTCAACGCAAAAACCGGCGGACGCGACCCAATGAATGAGGTGCCACCAAAGCTCTGTGATCAGGCACTTGCGAAACCGCTCAGCCGAGATTTCGCGAATCCCACGGCCGCCGACCGAGGCCGGATGCGCCAGACGAAAGCCCATTGAGGATGCTGCAGTCGCACTGAGACGACGTGTGCCTTGCCACGCGGCAGAAGCGTTGGAGGCAGGAAGGCCACGCTAGGACCGGCCAGTTGGTGTCGAATTAGTTCGAGGGGTGTGAACTCAGGTTCTCAATGCTGAAGTCTCGATCCGGGTTTGGGAATGGTTGATGCTCCAGTGACTCGGAATAGTATACGTCCTTAGTAGGGTCATATGGAGGTACCTGGCGCGGAACAGATCCATGCATCGCAGGTGTGGGACATTGCGGGCACGATGTTGTGCGCTCGCCCCACCATTCGTCACGACGAAGAGTGCGGCCACTGCAACGCTCGCGATCTTGGTCTTGGCAGACGTAAGGCGGCCCCTTCATGCGACGGCATTGCCGTAGTCTCGGCGCCGCTCTTCGTAGACTGTCCCTGGCGCACTACGCCTAGTCGCCCGCTTCAACCAATTTGAAAGGATTTGATGGTTCCCTTTGGTCGCGATTCGCGCGACGGGGGTACCATGGCTGGGCAAGCACCATCTGTGAAGCGATATGTTGTGAGGCTGAGCAGCGAGGAACGCGAACAGCTTCAAGCTCTCATTCGAAAAAGGGAAAGGTCCGGCGAGCCGGTTGCTGAAGGCGCGGATCCTGCTCAAGGCCGATGTCTCCGAAGCCGGTGAGGGATGGAGCGACAGCAGCATTATCGAAGCGCTGGAGACCAGCGCATCGATGGTCTACCGGGCGCGCCGGCAACTGGTGGAAGAAGGCTTTGAGGCGGTGTTGAGCCGAAAGCAGCGCGCAACGCCGGCCGTGCCGCCGATCTTTGACGGCGAAAAGGAAGCCAAGCTGATCGCCTTGGCGTGTTCCAAGCCGCCCAAGGGACGCGTGCGCTGGACCTTGCGGCTGTTGGAAGAGAAAGTCGTCGAACTCAATATTGTCGAGCGCGCCAGCGACTCAACGATCGGTCGCGTTTTAAAAAAAACACTCTCAAACCCCATCTCCAACAACAGTGGGTGATCCCGCCAAAGGCCAACAGCGCCTTCGTGGCCGCGATGGAAGACGTATTGGAGGTCTATACGCGACCGCACGATCCTGAACGGCCGCTGGTTTGCCTCGACGAGAGCTCAAAGCAACTTATTGCCGAGACCCGCATTCCCGTGCCGATGAAACCGGGCCGCCCGGCCCGTCATCATTACGAATACGAGCGCAACGGCACTGCCAATCTTTTCATGTTGTTTGCGCCGCTCGAAGGCTGGCGCCGACTAGCTGCCCCGGTAGGCGTCATCGCCCAGGTTCACGGTGCCGTCGCGGTCGTCGAGCCGAAGCTCGGCGGCCTGCTCGTCGGTCAGGCGCGTGCGGTGGTACAGGTTAATGCCGCGCCCGCGGTTTAGATAGTCCTCAAAGAACTCGGCCTCATCGTCACAACCGTAGCCGTAACAGGCTTGCGAGTTGTAGGCCGTGAACTGGTACCAAGCGTTTTCCATGGGTCACCTATGGTTCATTCGTTCGTCCGCGGTACGGACCCGAATGCCTATCCTGATTTTCAGCAATCAGTCATTGGCCGCCGCATTGTGGGAATCCGCTACGCACGCAGTCGCCAAGCAGCCAGCTCGGGCGCGTTATTTGTCGCAGTTCTGCGGCCTCAAGCGTGCCACTCTTGTTAACGTCGAGACGATCGAACGTCTGACCCATGAATTGCATGAATTCGTCTTTCGACACCACGCCGTTCATGTCCTTGTCCATCATGCGCATCAACTGTCTCGCATCCTTTTCGGCCGTTGCCGCGGTCGGTTTGCTGAGCGCGAGGGCTTGGGACGAAATTGTGCCGATGACGAACGACGTGGCGATCAGGCTGATTGATTTGCGAATCATAAACGGTTTCCATGCCGATTGAGTTTGCGACCAGTCCTCTAGAGCTACTTTCCGGCGCAAAAGTAGGGAGGAATCGTCAGGTCCCGCTTTGAGGCAAATCAATCG
>JASHYD010000504.1 GCA_030043175.1 Xanthobacteraceae bacterium
GGGCGCTCTGCGTGGAGACGCACGAGGCATGGCTTGAAGCGCACATCTATCTGAACATGCAACTCTTGAAGGAACACAAAAAGGAGGAACTGCGCAAAGCGGCCTGAGAGGCTCAGGACCCCACCAAGGGGATGGAAGCCACCCCTCTCCGCCGCCGTCGCTCGCCAGGATTTGCGAGCGAGCGACGGCGGCTCCGATGGGATGGCTTCGCCGGACCCCATGACCAAATTTGCTGAACTTGATGCACACAACTAACACACGCCCAGGGCCGCGGATTTTTTGATTGCCACCGCTGTGGAGGCCGCAGGGCCGCGGGTAGTTGCGGCAGTTACGCGCGGCGAGTGCGCCGTATGGCTGGGGCGCGCGCCCACTGCTTCGCCAACATTGCGATGTGCGCTGCGAGCCCCTCGCTATCAACATGGCCAGGATAGCAGGCGCGGCTTCTTTGCCCCGCTTGGCGGGCTATTGCTTTCCAAGCACCTTATTCAGAATGAGTGCAAGACGCACCCCGGCCTTACTCAGCTGCTGGGCAACGTCGTCGGTGGCGGTCGAAATATATTCCTCCGTCAGACGATAGCTGCCACGGGTTGACGGTTCGGGAAGCTGTCCATAAGCGTCCTCTTTGGCGACCTTGAAGGACTCCATGGCCCAATCCGAGGGTGAGCCGGCCTGCCATGCGCTTATCTGGCCTTTGGAAATGTGTCCGATCAAATCGGAGGCAATGCTTTTCGGGTCGGTTTCAAGCTGGTTAACGAACTCAGTATCCCAATAATGGTGAAGGTTTCCAGCTCTGAACCCTGCGGCTGAGACCTTTTTGTTGTTGCCGCCACGGTCGTTGTCATCCGATGAGTGCAACGGCTGATGCAAGTCGCCGACGAAGTGCAGGAGAAATTTCAACGCTACGACTTGTTCTTCTAGATCAGTCGCGGGGTTTGCGAGCTCTGCCGCGAACTCTTGAATCTTGTCGACCACACAATCGACGGCCGGACCATCGGAGGCAACAGTGCCCGTTGGGACGGGCGGATAATTGAAGCAGGCCTTATCGAGGTCCGGCGCTTTGATCTCGATATCGACGAAGTGCCACTGACTCGTCCTTTGTCGGCCGCCCCCCGTGTTGGCATCTCGGAACTTGTCAGCCCACGTCGCGGCATTGGCGATATCATGAGCCGTCAGCGAGTCGGTGTCGGCCGCGAGCAAGGCGTTGACCCGCTTGCGAACATCGCTGTCCAGAAAGGATTGGGCGACAAGGGCCACGACTTTGTGGCCGTCGTCACCCCAGGCGAGTGCCTGGTGCGGTTGAGCGATGGTTGTCGCCAGCGCAAGCGTTCCCGCAGCAATCAATTTCATACGAAATCCCCCTCGGTTGTGGTCCCGCCACAATACGCGAGTCCGTCCTACGGCAATGTGACGAAAGTCACAGAGAGGGAAAAATTGACCGCCGGGTAAACGACTCTGTACAACACGCTGTTCGCACAATCATATGGTCCAGCGGGATAGCGGTTGATTGGCCCGCGTTGCTTCGGCTTAAATATAATGACGCGTCATGGGCAGGACGTGTGTATCCAGCCCGTTTCCGGCGATGGAGGCCGCCCAAGCTCCGGCAACGGGCTGATGACTCCTACGGTTGCTCTGCGCGGTTACCGTTTGCGGTGGAGACGCAGGTGCATCAGCAGGGTTGCGGGTAGGGCAGTCGGCAACATTTCCCTTCCACAAAGCACAACGCATCAGCCCATAGCCGATACCGTTTGTCGAGCAGCTTGATGTGAAGGCCGCGAGGCGACCATGGTCGAAACGGGGGGCTGCCGAAGTAAACAAAAGTAAGGATCAGGAATCAACAGAGCGTGGGAGTTGGTTGATGAATTCACTCATCGGACCACAATGCCCGAACATATATTTTCGGCGTGGGCTAGCAACGGTGGGGCGGTCCGACCCGCTCGGCGCGCCGTTGTCGCGGGAGTCCTGCTAACCGCAATCCCCAATTGGACGGCCGAATGCCGCTCCAGGGCAGACCATTGGTCGGCCTGCTTGCCTTGTGGGCCGCCGGGGTTGGGGTTCTGGTCTCCGCGAGGCTTGGTCTCCCAATCGTCGCCGCCCTCGATTTCGCAATTTCGGCCGTGTTGGCAGCTGTCATCGCACGCGAGATCATCGCGGGCCTTGCCTTTTTACTCCCCATCTTGGCAGCGGGCACATAAAGAAATACCAGTGAACCTGCCTGCTGTCCGTGAAAGATCCTGGGCAAATGTGAGGCACCTCACACGCTACTCCCGATAAACCGTCCAGTATGAAGGCGTTATGGATCGGTGGCGTACTCGACGCGTAGACCCAGTTTTTCGACTCGTTATGAACGAATGATATGCGCCGCCCCCCGGCTCGCCACCGCGTCGGCTTCATCTGAAGGCGGTGCTTTACTGCTGCCGCAACCCGTCATCTGCATGGTTTTGAAAAGGGGAACGCCAATATGTCGTACATACGCAAAAATGTATGGGAGCTAGGCGGGGACTGGGCCGACCCAATCCTGTGGTATGCGCGCGGCGTAAAGGCAATGAAGGCACGGGCCCTCAGCGAACCGACGGGATGGCGGTTCTACGGTGCGATACACGGGATCGACCCAGGGCTATGGCAGCAACTTGGCTATCTGAGTTCCTCGGATCCGACGCCAAGCAGCGCCGATATTAAGGCCTTTTGGAATGAGTGTCAGCACGGCAGTTGGTACTTCTTACCTTGGCACCGCGGCTATCTGATCGCCTTCGAAGCCGTCGTTCGGGATGCGGTTATAAAGCTCGGCGGGCCCGCGGAGTGGGCCCTTCCCTATTGGAATTACTTCAAGCCCAACCAGGATAAGCTGCCACCCGCCTTCGCGTCTGCGGACTGGCCGGATGGGCGCGGCGACAATCCGCTCTTTGTTCAACAGCGCTACGGTCCGAACAACGACGGAAACGTCTCCGTGCCGGTCGGCATGATCAACCTGAGCGCCCTTGGCGATCCAGACTTCACAGGGGCCGTGAGCGGCGGCAGCCCTGGCTTCGGCGGAGTGAACACAGGGTTCAGTCACGGTGGCCAGCTTCATGGAGGTATCGAGACGCAGCCGCACGATTGGGTTCATGGCTTGGTGGGGGGAGAGGATGCGGAATCGGGCCTGCCGGGACTGATGTCCGATCCGGACACGGCTGGGCTCGATCCGATCTTCTGGCTGCACCATGCCAATATCGACCGACTGTGGGAGGTGTGGCGCCAGAACCCGGCCACTGATGTGGACCCGTCCGACGCGAATTGGGTCAATGGGCCTGCAGCCGTCGGAGACCGCGCGTTCACGTTACCGATGCCCGGCGGGGTTCGCTGGACTTACACGCCTGGCGAGATGAGTGATCTCTCGAGGCTCAATTACGCTTACGATGATGTGTCGCCGCCTGCGGGGACGCCGCAACTGGTTGCGCGGCTGCAGCGGCTCGGAATGAACATGGCGGAGGCCAATGCGCTTGC
Organism: Xanthobacteraceae bacterium; assembly: GCA_030043175.1. The sequence goes on from JASHYD010000504.1 coordinate 3,481, forward strand.
GAGGAGCACGTTTATGGCTGGGCCCAAGACCGTTGAACTGCTCGGCGCAAACGACCAGAGCCTGCGACTAGTCGGTGCTGAGGCTAGGACCTCCGTCGCGCTTGAACCCTCGGTTCAACGCAAGGTATCCGCCAGCCTCCGGCCAGCCAGGGGGGCGGCCCCGCCCGATCGGATCTTCCTGAACCTGGAGAACGTGCGCGGTCTCAGCGACGCAACCGCCTTTAGCGTCTACATCAACGTGCCCCAGGGTGACGATGCGGCCCAGCATCCCGATCGGCTGGCGGGAAGCATTGCACTGTTCGGCGTGCGCAAGGCAACATTGGCCGATGACAAGCACGCGGGCGACGGCCTCACCTTCGTACTTGAGATCACTCATGTCATTGACACCCTGCACCTCCTCGGCGCCCTGAACGCTGCCCAGCTTCAGGTGAGGCTGGTGCCGGTGAAGCCGATACCGGAGGCGGCACAAATCAGTATCGGTCGCATCAGCGTATTTCGGCAAGGCGCTTAGTCGGGGCTGCCAATGAAGCGCACCGCGCGCTGGCTCGACGCGTGGCTCGCCGTGCTCGGGTCGATGAGCCTGCTCGCTTGGTCGGTGCTCGCGCTCGAGGGTAGCGACTTGATACTGCCCACCTTCTGCTCCGGGGTGCTGGGGGCGGTGCCGCTGTCGGTGTCGGTCCATCTTGCACTCGTGTTCAACTCCCCGGCGGAGCTGGCTTTGCACTGGGCGCTGATGGTCGCCGGCATGATGTCGCCGCTGGTCATCGCACCGCTTCGGCATGTTCGCGACCGAACCTTCGCGAGGCGACGAGTGCGCGCGATGCTGCTATTCCTTGTCGGCTACGCGATGGTATGGATGGCCGTGGGCGTGGGGCTGCAGACCATAACGCTAGTTGTGCGATGGGCTTCCCCCACAATAGTCTGCTTAGGCCTTGCGGTCGGCGCGGCGATGTGGTGGCAGGTCTCGCCCGCCAAGCAGTGGTGCCTGAATCGCTGCCATCAGCGGCCCCCGCTCGCCGCGTTCGGGGCACCGGCGGCTCGTGACGTGTTCGATTTCGGGCTAAGGAACGGTGCATCATGTGCCGGAGCATGCTGGGCGCTGATGTTATTGACGCTCTTTCTGGGTCACGGTCAGGTTTTGGGAATGATCGCCGTCACGCTCTTCGTCTTTGCCGAGCGGCTCGAGGACCCAGCCCCGCTGGTATGGCGCTGGCGAGGCCCCGCAAAGGCCCTTCGCATCATCAGGATGCAGGTTCGCATGCGACTGGCTGCGCGGAGCTGAAAGGCTTCGCGATATTATCGGCGCCGTGAACCCGTGGCGTTCGCGGCGGTGCTGGCCGGGAACGCCGCAAATGTAGCTGCCTGGCGCGAACGCCTCGAATGGTCTGCAGGTCGCGACGTGTGCGTGCTGATTTGTTGATGGCTTGCTAGATAGACGGTTTCGGTACATGGTACGCGTTCGCGATTTGGTGCAAACTGATCCGTCACACACGACGAGACAGCGCATGGCGGTTTCCAACATCGCAATCCTTCCGACACCGCATTTCACCTGGGATGCTGCAGCGCACCCGCCTATCGCGGGTTTGCGGCCGCTTCGCGACCAAACCTTCCGGCTCGAGCCTGAAAATGTCGGCGATAAGTTTGTCGTACACAATTACGGTCACGGCGGTGCCGGCATCACCCTGAGCTGGGGTTGCGCGCAAGAAATCGTCAATATCGTAACGAAGCATGGCTTCGAGCCTGATGAAAGCGTCGCGGTGTTGGGTGCAGGCGTCATGGGCTTGACAGCCGCTACGCTGCTTAGGGCGCTCGGTCTCAATGTCACGATCTATGCAAAGGCCTTTCCGCCTCACACGACGTCCAATGTCGCTGGCGGTCAGTGGGCGCCGTCGCTTGTCAATCATGACAACACGACGCGGTTCGATCGCATTCTGCGGCATGCCTTTGCGATGCATAAAGCAAAAGGTCAGACGTTCGGAGTCTCGCAACGGCTGAACTACACAATAGTCAAGGCCGGGAATTTCGAGTCCTGCCCAAGGGATGTCATCCCTGCGCCCCAACAATTCTCACACTTGCCATTCGCCCATCTGACTTCTTCCGGGTATGCCTATTCCACGCTGTTGGTCGAGCCGCCGATTTTCCTCGCCAAGCTCGTTGACGATCTTAAGATTGCCAACGTCATCACGACTTCGCGAGAATTTCAGAACCTTAGTGAAGTGTCGGGCATGGCAGAAAACATCATCGTGAACTGTACCGGGCTTGGATCGAAGAATGTTTGTCGGGACCGGCTGGTTCACGCAATCAAGGGACAACTGGTCTTGCTGCCGCCTCAGTCTAGCCTTCAATATCTCTTTGCAGGACATCACGGCTATCTTTTTCCTCGGCGCGATTCGGTTGTGATCGGTGGTTCGGAGGAATCGAACCCCGTAGACGACAAGCCCGACATGCGGATCTGCAAACAGATACTCGCCAACGTGAAGGGGATTTTCGAGGGTAACGAGTCCCGCGCCATTGCCGCAGAGTCGGTTCCTGATTGGGCGATGCGGAGCAAATGAGCGCACTGGTTGACCTATTACCTATCAGGCGTTCCGACCGAAGGTCTTCGTGTACCAAGTCGCTGTGGGAATTTAGCGCCGATTTGCTTCTTCTGCTGAATTCGTCTGCCCGTGCGATGCAATATCGTCTATTATACCGACGACGGAGCGGCGGGGCTCGCTACGACGACCGGCAGCACTGCGGAGATTGATCCGTGCTTTCTAGAACCGCGCGCTCTCGCGACCGGTCGCGTTTCTCGGCGGCCTGAATCCGCCAGCTTTGAAAGGTTGCGTCACCTTGGTAACTTTGAGTTCACCGGGGCCGATGAAATCGTGGCGAGACGCCGCTCAAACACAAAAAGGGTGATCCGCCTTTACCCGAGGACTACCGGGTCATCCACACTCAGGGTGTCAACAAGAGCGACGCCTTCGAGCAATGGGAAGCGGAGTTGAACCAGGCCGGGCACGCGGTCATCCACGACAAGATCGTGGTGATTGACCCATTCTCTGACAATTGCGTGGTTGTCACCGGAAGCCACAACCTTGGTTATACGGCGTCCTATTTATCCTGTTACTGAGTTGCCAGTCCGTAATAGATCGAGGTAGCCTGTACTGCCTTCCCAATGCGCTTGCCACGTACCGTAATGGACTCCCCAGGCTCGAGGTGTACGCTCAGTCTCTCCTGTTGCGCTTTCCCCGTATCAATTTCTAATATTCCCTGGTCCACCGTATTTAGCCAGACCCGCGTCGGTTCGACTCTTATAATAGATCCAGAATACGTCTCGCTTTGCGGTCCGACCACACCTCTCGCGGGTAGAGCGCTAGCTATGGCAGGTGAGGCCTGTCCACCAAGCCCAAAAATTCTCAACTCACCATTACTTGCCACGTATACCCGTCCGTTCGCGACCGCTGGAACAACATTTGCGGCAGCTCCCCGGTAGCGCGGCCAAGCGCCCGCCGGAGCAGAGTAAAGCAGTTTTCCATCCGCTGCATCAAACGCATGGAGAGTTAAATCAGAAGCTTTTGTGTCAGTCGGACGCCGCACTGCCCAGATAATTCCAGTTCCAGATTTTTGTAAATCCGAGGAGATTGATGTAAAAAATCCCTTTTGAAATGATCCTGCAGCAAGGTCAATGGGAGAAGAATACTCCACAGCTAATTTAGGAGTAGGGGCAGCAATGATCTTCCATACTTTCAAGTGCGGATCACCGCTGCTCACTATGCGCCCAATGCCGTCCGCCCCGATAAAGTACGACTGTCCGCACCAGCACTTTCCGATGTCCACTGTATCAAGTACATGATTGGCTCCTGAGGAATCATACCTGCCCATATTGTCCCGGTCGAGAAGATACATTTGGCCAACCTTGCCGGCCGCAACAGCCAAGTGCCGGGCAATTCCAACGAATTCGCCAGGAACGACAAGAACACCACCAGAGCCAAAATCAAGATCGCCGCCATCCAGCTTATGCACCCCGTATACCGGATCCGAAGGCGTAAACCAGTCTACGACATCCGTCAGGTCACCGCGCATGCGGACAACACTCTCTTCTAAAGTTGCTGTCTTGCTGATTTCGAAAGGACCTTTGTCGTCAGAATTTCCGGTTATAAAGTACAGATTGCTTCCATCATCGTCAGCAGCGAGTCCATATCCAGACATCCAAATAGATGACAGGAAGAAATAAGGCCGGCCGGTTGTGTTGGAACGAAGATCATTCAACTGGCTCTGAGCCAAGGGTTTCAGAGAATTCTTGGTCTGCCAACCCAAGACCCAGCCACGCGTGGCGTCGGCGCGAAAATCGCAAAAACTGGCAAAAGCTGCGTAGACATTCCCATTCACAAGGAGGAGACCTGAGCGCTGGCGACTCACAGTCGGATCAAATTCGTATGCTCGGCCATCTGCAAGAGCGTGACTTGCCTTGATCAGCGGAGCTGGTTTGACCTTCAGGCTTAAATCTGCGAGGTCCAATGCAAAAATGCGGTAAACAGGCTGATCGTCCTCCAGCAAATACGCGATTAAGTACATTGTCTTCGTATCTGCATCAATAACAGGAGTTGACGATATCCCGATGCTCGGGGCGTTGTTGCCACATTGACCTGGCAATTTAGATTGATCAACCGGAATTCCTAAAGTGCGTTCATTTAGAATGACACCGTTCGTACCGTCAATGGCATAAACGCTGTTAGTGGAAGTGGCGACATAAACAACAACGTCGTATAGCTTTCTGACACCTTGGGCTAATTCAATTTCTTGATTAGTAACAATAAGCGGCTGTGCATCGATTTGACCATTAATATCCTTTAAAGTTGCAAGTAGGCCGAATGAGCGAGGGTCAACATTGCAAGGCTTAAGCGAAGTTTCGAGTTTATTCCAGCCGGTGCGTTGCGCATCATTATGATACGTTGTTATGTCAGAGCGGGTAACTGTCCCGGCCGGGCAAGGCTCACCAAGTTGAGCGAGCGCAGCTACAGGCAACAAACTAATCACGAGCAGCAGCAGCGTTATAGATCGAATCCAGCAACGAGGTTGAAAAGGAGAGGTCCACGTGGTTCTGGTCCGGAACATCGTCACCAACCTCCATGAATTATGAGGGAGTATCGCGAGCACCTTCAGAAGCGGCGTTTTAAGTGAACTACCGAAGCCAGCGTTTCAAGAAAGCGAGGAACTCTTGGCGTGATATTTGGCGGGTAGTGGACAAAATCAAAAAGGGTGTCGGCAATCCGTGCAGGCATCGGCGCGGGAAGCCGTGGCGGCATGGCCGAACTAGGGGAAAGAAACTCGTGCACTCTATCTGCGACCTTTGCGGCTCGCCATCTGGATGCCGGCCGCAATGCCTAGGGCTGGGGCGGAGTTAGGGTTCGGTTTCAAGCCGCAACTGCAACCGGTTTCTGCCCCCCGCTGAGAGCGGCTATCAGCTGCGCGATGTTCGGCACTCCTACCCCGGTAACGCGGTCATAGCCCGGCCCGGCGGTGTACTGACCATTGCTGCCCGATTGGACATCTCGGAAGCAGGGACTGCCGAGAAGCGGGTAGATGATCGGATTGAGGAAAGGCAGCGCCGGCAGGCTCACGTTCTGCCGGGCTTCGTTGATGAGGGCACAGATTGCCGCCCAGACAGGGGCGCTCCAACTCGTTCCACCATATCCGACTGGTTGTCCGTGGAGGACCAGGAAGGCGCCCGTATTGGGATCGGCAACTATGCTGACATCGGGAACGCATCGTCGAGTGCCATCAGGTACGCCGGCCCCTTGCTGCCACTGTGGACGGTCGAAGAAGATGCTGTCGCCTCCGCCGCTGGCGGTCCAACCGTCCTCCTCAGCTACGGATCCATCGGCCGTGTTCAGCGTCAGACTGGTTCCCCCGACGCCGATCACCGCGGGGTCCGACGCCTCGTATTCTACCTGGAGCGGGCCTGTTGGGCTTTGGCCGGTGTCGTCCGGATTTGATCCCGCATCTCCGCTCGAAACGAACACGTTCACGCCTGCGGCTGCGAGCTGCAGGAATTTCTGATGCTGCGTCGCCACTTCGCCCTGTGGTCCTCCCATGAACGTCTCCCCGAGGCCGAGACTGATCGAAAGTTGCCTCAGGCTCGGGTCGTTCGCGGCGTCCGCAATTATCTGATCGAGAGCTTTGTCCAGCGCCACGAACTGGAGCGTTCCGCTGGCGTAGATCTTGATCTTCGCTCCAGAGGCCATACCACTTGACCACGAGGCATCTAGCGTCTCTTCTCCTGACGGAGGTGGCAGCGCGCCGCCATTGACGTTGACCTGCTCGATCCTGTTCAAGTCGGCCGGGAGTCCATTGGCGTTCCAAAACGCAATGAGATCCTCGTCATCCGGGAAGGTGTCGATCAATATCGCGATGGTCTGCCCCTTGCCGGTGACGTTAATCGTATCTGCATTGTACGCCTTGCGTATCTCCGACACGAGGTAAGGTGGGGTATTGGCTGCGTTCGGCGAGGGCTGTCCGCTACGATCCAGTAGCGAACGATTTTGCTGTATTAGCATACGCGCGTTGTGCTTGCGGGCTTGACGGAACGGCTGCAAGCCGATGATGGCATGAACAGGCCCGGCCACCGAGAGCGGAAGGCTCGGCGCATTCCGCGCAGCCGTATAAGTGATCCCGTCCTTGGTGACGCGTACCATGTTGACCGCGAGACTGTTCTCAATCTGCTCGACCGTGGCCCTGGCGTATAATCCGGTACCGTTCGGGCTTTCGCCGGTAACTTCGAAACCCTGCGAAGTTAGCCAGGATTTCAGCGTCTCCAGGTCGCTTTTTTTGGGCGCGTATTTCTGGCTGAGTTCATCCCGGGTTACCATTTCGCCGGCGGCGACGCGCTTTTCCAGGTCCTGCAGCGACGGCATCTCAAGCGAAAAGAGCAACTCCATCTTTTCATTGCGCGTTTCGGTTTTGGCTTGAGTGACCATCAAGCCGTGCCCGGTGGGCCCGGGCTGGGCGGGTAATTCCGTGACGCTGTCCTTGAATACCTTGCGCTCGTCCATCGCTGTCCTCCTTGCGAACCGGTGGGACCATCATCGCCTGTTGCAAGCCGCTACCCTGATTTGTTGCAACGAACTAGCATGCGCAAACGATTGTTCACTGACGCGCCGGCCTGCGGCGAATTGCGGCTATCCCTCCCGCCCAGCAAAAATCGAGCTTCGTACTCAAAACCTTTCCCCAAGAATCTCTTCACGCGCGCACTATTGCGGGCCAGCGATGATGGTTCAGATTGCGGCAGACATCATCATCTCGCCTGATCAGAGCAGGTTGTACAGACTTATTCGGACGAGCATTAACGAAGGCTGTGAAAAACAACTGGAGATCGGGATTGGCTACTAGTGGAATAAAAGTTGTTTAGATGAAACACTTGCCCGTAGAATCCTTGCCGCCTATTCGCCATGGGCGAACTCAGCATTCGCCGGTAGCGGTTGGCATACTGAGGGGAGGAGAAGCAAATGTCAAGTGCAATGTTAAATAGCATAATAACGAAGCGTGAAGCTCCTGTTTTGGAAGTGCATTGAGCCAAAATCATTTACGTCGCAAATGACTCGCTACCAGCGAGTCTGCGGCAAGTATTATTCTTCACGTCACCTACGCGTCAAATTATTTTGAGTCAAAGCGACGCACATCGTCAGCCTCCGTAACAAAGGCGACCGCGAGAAGAAAGGACACATTTCCACGACGCCAGATTCGACTGACGACGGTGATGATCAAGTGAGTGAGACGACTCGGCAAACTTCTCGATTCGTCAAATTGGTGGCCTGATAGACCCGCAGTCTCACTAGGCCATGAGAGGCAAGGAGACACTGCACGCTCTTTATCAGAGCACCAATTCGGGTCACTGTCT
>JASHYD010000505.1 GCA_030043175.1 Xanthobacteraceae bacterium
GTCCGCGGTAGCGGCGAACCTTAGCTCAAGTCACCGGTGTCGGCAGCTCCCGGCCGGCGAAATGCGCCGTCAGGTTGTCGATCATCAGCTGGCCGATGGCGGTGCGGGTCTCTACGGTGGCGCTGCCATGGTGCGGTTGCAGCAACACGTTAGGCAACTTAAGGAACATCGGCGCAATCCGTGGCGAGTTCTCGAAGACATCAAGCGCCGCAAAACCAAGTCGGCCGTCACGTAGGCATTCGATCAGCGCTGCCTCGTCCACGACGCTGCCGCGCGCGACATTGATCAGCGTTCCTTCGGGCCCAAGCGCCTCGATCACGGAAGCGGAGATCAGGCCTCGCGTCTCTTCGCCGCCTTTGCACGCGACCATTAGAAAATCACTGCGCCGTGCCAGTTCGACGAGGTCGGAAATGTATTCATAGGGTATACCGGGTTTCGGCCGCGGTCCATGCCACACGACCTTCATGCGGAACGCCTGGGCCCGATCCGCGATGGCGCGGCCGATGCCGCCAAGCCCGACCACGCCTAAGGTCTTGCGGCCGATACTGCGGCCGAGCCTGATTGGCCCCTTGAGCCATTCGCCGCTGCGCACATAACGGTCGGCATAGGTGATCTGCCGCGCCGAAGCGAGCATCATGCCGATGGCGAGATCGGCGCATTCGTCCGCCATCACGCCCGGCGTGTTGGTGACGGGAATGCCACGCTCGCGCGCCGCCGCAAGATCGATGCCATCGACCCCGACGCCGAAGCACGAGATGATTTCGAGCGTCGGCAGCGACGCGATGAGCTCCCGAGTGGCGCCGCGATTAGCTTCGGTTGCAATCGCCCTGATACTGACCTTGAGGTCGCGACTGAGCGTTCCTTCTGGCAGGGGGTAGACAGTGAAGTGGTGAAGCTCGAACAGCTCCGCAAGCGCGCTCATCGTGGCCGGCGGAAACACGCCGAGTGATAGAACGACGGGCTTCATTGGCCGGATCAAATTTCGAAGACCTTTTTTTCAGTCAGGTGCAAGCACTCGCTAGGCCCATTGGCCTCGACGAGGTAATTGTCGCAGATGACGGCGAACAGGGCATCGGTCTCGTAACCGGGATGCACCGCCAGATTCATGCCGGCCGCAAGCGTCATCGTCTCGTCGGACCGCACCAGCGGCCGTTCGACCAGATCATATCCCTGGCCGTGGCAATAGAGGCGCAGTTCAGGCGGGAAATTCCGGCTGCGCATGTATTCGTCGTGAGCAGCGGCGATGTCGCGGCACGAGGCCCCCGGTTTGATCAGCGACAACGTGTGATCCTGTGCGGCCTTCATGGCGGCAAAGCCATCCAGGAGTTGCTGCGTCGCCTTACCGAACACGAGGGTGCGGGCGAGTTCGGTGTAGAAGCCCCCCGGGCCGTTGTTCTCGATCAGAATGGTGAAGTGCTCCCCCGGCTTGAGGGCGCGTCCCTGCTGGTAGCGATCAGCGAAGCCGGACCGCACCCCGAGCGGGGCCGAATTGCCGAGAAACAGCCCCTGCTCACTGCCGAGCAGGCGTCCTTCGTATTGGGCGAGCGCCGTGATATCAGTGTCGCGCATGCCGGGCCTCACCTCTGCGAGCAGCCGTGCAAAGATTTCGTCCTGCATATGCGCCGCCTGGCGAATAGCGCTGATTTCCTCGGGGCTTTTGATGGCTTTGATCCAGTCGATGGTTTCCGTCATGTCTGTCAGCCGGAGCGGCGTCAAATCGCCTGCGATGCGGGTCACGAATTTGTGCGGCAGCGCCCCGCCGCCCGCGATCCCAACGACTTTGTAGTTTCGCCGCCTGATGTCCGACACCACCAGCTCGGCGTGGTACTCATCGGTGTAGGCGACCGATGTGAAGGCCGGCGTGGTGAGGATTTCTCCGACCCCGCGATGGATCTCATCATTGCCGCCAAGCTTGCGACGGCCGCCCCGCGGGCCCATATCGATGACCGTCATCCAATCGTTGAAATGAAACACCACGGTCTTCGGGTAGCCGTTGGTGGCGGGATGATCGGTGAGCCATTTGACATGACCACCGAGCCAGTCGTTATTGCTCTGCACGACGAGAGCATCGACACCCTGCTCTGCCATCGCGTTGCGCACCGCCACCCAACGGCGGTCAAGCTCGGCATCCGATATCGGATTGAGCAGTCTTTCGTTCATCTCTGGCGCCCCTCGTGAAAGATGATGCGATCAAATGCCGTGATAAGCACGAAACCAGTCAACGAATTTCCCGATGCCCACCTCAATTGGCGTATGGGGGGCAAATCCGATGGCCTTTCGCAAGTCCTCCACATCCGCACAGGTTTCCGGAACATCGCCCGGCTGCATCGGCAAGAGTTCCCGGATCGCCTTTTTGCCAAGCGCCGTCTCGATAAGGCGCACCACTTCCAAGAGGTCCACCGGGCTATGATTACCGATATTGTAGATGCGCCAGGGCGCTGTGCTCGTGCCTGGATCCGGGCTATCGCCCGACCACGCCGCATTTCCCTGCGCCACATGGTCGATGAGTTTCACCACCCCGTTCGTCACGTCATCGACATAGGTGAAATCCCGCCGCATGTCGCCGCCATTGAAGAGCTTGATAGGCCGCCCCTCGAGAATCGCTGCCGCGAACAGCCACATCGCCATGTCGGGCCGGCCCCATGGGCCGTACACGGTGAAGAACCGCAGGCCGGTTGCGGGAAGATCGAACAGGTGGGCGTAAGCGTGGGCCATCAGCTCGTTGGTTTTTTTGGATGCACCATAGAGGCTGAGCGGGTGATCGACATTCTGTCCGGTGCTGAACGGCATTTTCGTGTTAGCGCCGTAGACCGAAGAAGATGACGCGTAAAGCAGGTGGCGCGTGCCTGCGTGCCTGCAGCCCTCCAGCACGTTCAAAAACCCGCAGATGTTGGAATCGATGTAGTCGTGTGGCGCCGACAGCGAGTGACGTACACCCGCCTGGGCCGCGAGATGGACCACCTGGGCAAACCCGTAGTTGGCGAACAATGCGGCCATGCCATCGCGGTCGGCAAGGTTGAGCTTTAAAAATTGAAATTTGTCATACCGCGCGAGTTCTCCGAGGCGCGCTTGCTTGAGCTTGGGGTCATAATAGGCGTTAAGGTTATCGGTTCCAACGACGTCGCGGCCATCCTCCAGCAGGCGTCGAGCAACGTGGAATCCGATGAAGCCGGCGGCCCCGGTGACGAGAATCGGTGTCGCCGGCATGGCGAAAATCCTTTCTAGCTCAACATCGTGAGAACGCGATATAAACGACAACCCGCCACGCGGCTCTGGAGGGAGTTTGTGGCCTGCGGCCAGGCTGGTTCCCGACCTGAGAGCCCCAACCCGTCAACCAGCATCGGTTACTACGCCCCAGCTGCAACGAGGCTCGGGTTCGGACAGATTCTTTGTACATCGAGCAACAGGACAATCCACAGTAAGGGTGGCGCCTGCACCAGCCAAACGCCAAAGCGTTTCTGGCTGGAGCGCCAACGAGTCCGGTAGGACGTTAGCGGGCCCAACGTCAAGCCTGTTGCACGGCCTTTGATCGATGCTATCGACGATACGATGCCGCGGGTTGCGTAACGCCGGCAGTGGCTGGGCTGGCGGACCGATTATGGCAGAGGTCAAGCGTGGACTGGAGTTGACCCCGCGCGTGACCGGTGCCGCGCTTCGTGTCTGTCCTCACCGAGGACTGGTATTTTCTATCGCACCTCTGGCCACGGCGGGGGCCCGCCGGGGTCGAGCGCTATCGATGCCTTTGGCCCTGATATTGGACGGTCGGCGATGTGGCATGAATTCGAGCTGATCATCACGGCAGCGGGGTGCAGCGCCGTTCTGATCCTAATGTTGCTGCCGATGTTCCGGCGGTACGCTCTGGCGCGCCCGAATGCGCGTTCCTCGCATCACCTTCCGACCCCTCAGGGCGGCGGCGTCGCGGTCATCCTGGCGGTCGCGATTGCGCTTGGCGCTGACGCCGCGCTCATCGGGCCGGAACCGACGGCGTTCGCTGATGTACTGCCGCTGGGCGCGGCTGTCGCGATATTGGCCGTGGTTGGCGCCGTCGACGACATCTTGCCGGTTGCGCCGTTGTGGCGTCTCGCGGTTCAGGCCGTGGCTGTGAGCCTGACGGTCCTGACAATGCCCGACGAACTGCGCGCAGTGCCGGGCGCGCCGATGGCGATCGAACGTGCCGTCGAGATTGTGGCGGGGCTGTGGTTCGTCAATCTCGTCAACTTCATGGACGGCATTGACTGGATGACTGTCGCCGAAGCCGTTCCGGTCACCATAAGCATATTCATTTTCGCACTGTTCGGCGCCGTACCGCCGCTGGCCGGATCGGTTGCGCTGGCGTTGTGTGGGGCGATCCTGGGGTTTGCGCCATTCAACAGACCCGTGGCGAAGCTCTTCCTCGGCGATGTCGGCAGCCTGCCGATCGGATTGCTTCTGTTCTGGCTGCTGCTGCAACTCGTCGACAACGGCCATCTCGCCGCCGCGATATTGCTGCCGCTTTATTACGTCGCCGACGCCTCGATTACTTTGCTAAGAAGGCTCGCGCGCGGGGAGCGCATTACCGAGGCCCACCGCTCGCATTTTTATCAGCTTGCCGTGATCCGAGGACTTTCCGTGCGGACGGTGGTGCAATCGGTATTCGCGGTGAACCTGGCGCTTGCTGTGCTTGCGGCCCTTTCGGTGCGCATTTCATCCGTGGTGTTCGACCTCGTTGCCCTTGCGAGCGGGGGCGGACTGGTAACGATGCTGCTGACCAGGATGTCGCGGGGCAAGAGCTACCCGCCAAGCCGCTAACTAAGGGGCTGTGGAGGCAGTTGCGGCCTTGCGCAACCTGTCAACCAGCATCGAAAGGGCTGGTCTCGTGTCAGCTCCTTTCTGTGGTGTACAGGACATTGAGGAACGACCTCAGCGCAGGATGCAGGATCGCGATGCAGGGTCGCGCGGTTTAATCCTCTGCGTGATGTTTTGCTCGGCCGTCCCGTTGGCGGTCATGGTGTCGATTGACAGATCAGTCGGTAACTATCGGTCGGTGCTAGCCAACAAGCCTGGCGGTCCAAGGCGGGCCGCTATCTCGGCGCGAGTGTGCTATGAGGAGACGCTCGCGCTCCACAGAGTGGGGCTAAACGGCTTGCTTCTGGAACCCCGGCACGGCGTCCTGCAGGGCCCGGTAGATGGCATCGCGGTCATTGCGCCGCAGCGCCTGTTCGAGCGTCGCCAGCCAGGCCCGCAGGGTATCGAGCGCAGGGCTGACCGGGCGTGCTGCGACGATTCCGGCGATGCCGATATCGGCCGTGGGTTCGTCGGCCGCGAACAGGATCTCATTCAGGCGCTCGCCTGGGCGGATGCCCGTAAAGACGATTTCCACTTCCTTGCCGGGCTCAAGCCCCGACAAGCGGATCATGCGCTCCGCAAGGTCGACGATCCTGACCGGCTGGCCCATGTTTAGAACATAGACCGAAACGTCGGAACGCGGCGGCGCCAGCGCGTGCGACGCCGCCGTCACCACGAGGTCGCAAGCCTCGCGTATGGTCATGAAATAGCGCACCATGTCGGGATGCGTGACGGTTACCGGACCGCCGGCCTCGATCTGAGCCTTGAACTTTGGCACCACCGAGCCATTGGAGGCGAGCACATTGCCGAATCGCACAGCGATGAGACGCATGGGCGGCCGGCCGGTCGCGTGGGTGCCAAAATCCGCGTCGAGCGCCTGGCAGTACATTTCGGCAAACCGTTTCGTGGCGCCCAGCACCGAGATCGGCTCGATGGCCTTGTCGGTGGAGATCATCACCATGGCGGCAGCGCCGCTGGCGACAGCTGCATCTGCCACGTTGATGGAGCCGAACACGTTGGTCTTGACGCCCTCCTCCCAGTCTCGTTCGAGCAGCGGCACATGCTTGAGCGCGGCGGCATGAAACACGATGTCCGGTTTGAACCCGGTGACGAGACGGATGACCCGCTCGCGGTCGCGAATGTCGGCGAGGCGTCCGTCGACCTTGGCTTTCGCGTGTTTCAGGCGCAGTGTTTCCAAGACGGCGTGGAGCGCCGGCTCGGAATTCTCAACGATCATCAGCCGGTCGATGCCGTAAGTCACGAGTCGGTCGCAGATCTCGGCCCCGATCGAGCCGCCGCCGCCGGTCACCACGGCAGCCTGGTTGCGCACGAATCCCTCGAGACGGCGATAGTCAATCTTGGCGCTCGGCCGCAGCAGCAGGTCTTCGACCTGGATCGGCGCGAGCCGCAATGCCTCGCCGCTTTCCTCAAGCCCCGGCATGCGGCTCGGCGATAGGCCGATGCGCCGCGCACGCGTGAGGATGGATTCCGGCTTCATCTCCGGCGCCAGCGCCGACGCAGTCATCACCAGACGGGTCACCGCAATCCGGCGATTGGCGAGTTCCTGCACGATCCGCTCCAGATCGCCGAAATCGCCCAGGACCGGAATACCACGGATCGATTGACTGCGATCCGCCCGCGACGGCGAGAGTATTCCGGCGACCTGAACCTTCTTGACCGCACCGCTTTCTATGCCGCGCAGCACCACTTCGGCGTCGGCCGCCGGGCCCAGCACAAGCGTCGAGGCAAAGCCGTCCTCGCGGGCGTGCTGAAGGGTGCGAGTATAGCGGAAGTAGCGGTAAACGACCCGTAATCCGACAAGAAAGAAAATCTGAAGGAACCAGTAAAGTACGATCGTCAGCTTGCCGAAGAAAAATCGGCCGTAGACGTTTGGCGCCACCAGAACGTAGTCGAGGGCCAGTAAGGTCAGGGCCAGGACGGTCGCAACCTTCACGATCCCCACGACGTCGGGAAGCGACGTAAACCGCCATTTGTTCTT
>JASHYD010000506.1 GCA_030043175.1 Xanthobacteraceae bacterium
GCGCGATAAAGGCGCCGACCTGGCCCGTCGAGCGCGGCAGCGTCGCGCCGACAAAGGCTTTCAAAGCGTCTTCCTGTGCGGCGGTCAAAAAGCTCGCGCTGCCGCCCATGTCGAAGCTGGTCAGGCCTCGATGCCACGCTGTTCGAACAGCTTGTGCCAGTTGCGGATCGTGTCGTCGTTCAGCAACAACGCATCGGTAACTTCCTGACAGCTCCAGCCGTCGTCCAAAAGCACCAGGGCATTGGCGCGGCGCGTCAAACGAGACGCCGCCGACCCATCTCGCGCCAGCGCGATCAGCGTCCTGCGATCCTGTGCACTGAGAAAGCCACCCCGAATCATGCTCCTATCGGAATCCACCAGACGCGAAAGGCAAGAAATTTCTCCTGAGACTTCAATGAGTCAGGGTATCCGTGTAAAATAGAATCGGCTTTGACCTCCGACCTTCGCCAAATCGGCCAGGGTGATGTCACCCTCAATATGTGCGGAAATGTAGTCGAGGACACGACGCAGACGGACATGATCGAGCGGATGTGTATCGGGTGCGATGAGCGCGGATGATCCACTGTCGCGGTATTTTTGAAAGAGTCTCGCCGCAAGCGTTACGGCGGCTGCCTCAGCGTACATGCGGCTAGCAGTGGTCTCGGTGCCGAGATCAGAAAGTACTGAACGTCCAATCTGATCGATGACATCGTCGCTGATACCGGCCGCGTGACGGATCGAGTTTGCCGGTGCGCCTGGAAGATTGAAATCGTCTTTCAATCGATCAAACAGCGCGGTGGGCAGGTACAGATGCATTGTCTGGGGGATTGGCGACGTTATCGCGATCGACTTGGCAACCCCGACTGGGCTCAACCAGATCGCACCCGTTCTCGGTGCCGCCTCCTGACAGATACCAACGCCAGTTCGCCTTACGAGACCATCGTTATTGCCAGCAATAACCAGGCAAATCTCCACGTGCTGCGGAATGATCGCGTGCGTTTCACTGACTCCGTGAGACCGGAGTTCCACGGATAGTGCCGACCAGCCAAGCCCAAAGGATGAAGCCAGCAATCCTGACGTAGACGGATATTTTCTTACTCCGGGTGTTTGAAATTCCATCGATCCGCCACCGTAGAAGGGAGCCTAACTCCTATTTAGGGACACGGCTTTGAATAAGAAATAGTGCCATAGCGGCAAATCGACGATGTCGAGACTACCTGATCTTGGAGGGCTCGTCATTTTCGCGCAGGTTGCCGAATCGCGATCTTTTGCGTAAGGCGCGGGATGGCCACCATCTTAAAGACCATCAGCCGAATCGAGGCGCGGTTGGCCACGCGATCAACCGAACCCCTTCGTGTTGACCGACGCCGGACGACCCCAGCCGAAATGGCTCGAATTGTTGGTGGATTTTCTCGTGAGGAGGACTCGCCATGCGCGCGAAGCCATCGTGATCTCCAGTGTTGTCGCTTCATTGCGAGGGTCGCTTGGGCGCGCCATGGTGCTCGTCGCGTAGAAAATCTACCAAGGCCTTGAGCGCTGGCCGCATCTGACGGCGGCTCGGATAATAAAGAGAAAATCCTGTCACCGGAGTTGGCGCCCATTGCTCGAGAACGGTCGTAAGTTTGCCCTCGCTGAGGTCCGATGCGATGAATTGGAGCGGCGTCTGTATAAGTGCAAGACCTTCAACGGCAACCCGGCGAGCCAGCGACACTGAATTAACTACCAACCGTCCCTCGACATGAACTTCCAAATCGCGGCGTTTGACCCGAAAGCGCCATGGCAAGTAGGTGCCGCTCGCAAATCGGGTACGAAGGCAATCGTGCGCGACCAGCTCCTTCGGCGATTTGGGCTTGCCGCGTTGCGCGAAATAAGCGGGCGAGCCGGCGACGACGACCGGCAGTTCGTCGGTAAGGCGCACCGCAATCATGTCGCGTTCGATCCGTTCGCCGATACGAATGCCGGCATCGAAACGCTCGGCGACGATGTCGGTCAGAGCTTCGTTGAAGGACAAGTCCAGAAAAATTTCAGGATATTGCGCAAGAAACCGCGGAATAGCCGAGTCCAGAAAAATTTCGCCGGCTGGCGGCGGCGCCGTGACGCGCAATATGCCGGCCGGCTTGCCGCGGAATTCATTCGCCGACTCCAGCGCCGATTGGTACTCGTCAAGTACCGGGCGAAGCCGCTCGAGGAGACGTTCGCCGGCCGCGGTCGGTGCAACCGACCGCGTCGTCCGCTCGACCAGGCGCACGTTGAGGCGTTCCTCGAGGTTACGAACCATTTCGCTCACCCGCGGCGGCGATAAGGCCAGCTGCTTGGCCGCCTTGGTGAAACTTTTCAGCTCAACGACAGCGACGAAAGCAGTCGTTTCGGCAAGACTCGGTGTGTGCATCGGCATGCCCATTATTCGGAAAACCGGAATAGCCCATGAGGATTATTGCAGCTTACCGATTACCGCCGGGCGCGTCCATCTTCACGTATGAAACGCACGGTCAGGGAGAGCCCGCAATGAGCAAACCGAAGCTTGCCATCGTGATTGGAAGCATCCGACCCAATCGCTTCGGCGGTCATGCCGCACAATGGATCGAAGAGATCGCCAGGCGCCGGACTGATTTCGAAGTCGAATTGATCGATTTGAAGGATTACCCCATGCCGCTGTTCGCGGAGGAGGCTTCGCCGCTCTATGCTCCGTCGAAAAATGAGGTTGCCCAGTGCTGGCAGAAGAAAGTCGGCGAATTCGACGCCTTTATCTTCACCGCTGCCGAATACAATCGCGGACCGACCGCGGTTTTGAAGAATGCGCTCGACTACGCCTACGCTGAATGGGGCAACAAGCCGGTCGCTTTCGTAGGATATGGCGGCGTTGGCGGCGCTCGCGCGGTAGAGCAACTGCGCCTCCACGCCATCGAGTTGCAGATGGCGCCGATCCGCAGCGCCATTCACATCCTGTTTCCCGATTACCTGGCCGTGATCAAAGACGGCAAGCCGCTGAGCGAACTCGAGCATCTCAATCGGGCCGCCCGGCAGATGCTCGATCAGCTGGCATGGTGGACCGCCGCCCTCAAAGCAGCGCGCGAGAAGAGTTTGCGCCAGGCGGCCTAGTAGGAGGAAGCCCATGACGATTACACTCAACCACACCATCGTTTCGGCTCGCGACAAGGAGGCCGCCGCTCGCTTCTTCGCGGAAATCCTCGGGCTGCGCTTCGAGGGTTTAGGCGGTCACTTTGCGCCGGTGCGCGTCAACGACACACTCACGCTGGACTTCGCTGACGCGAAGGGGACTATCACGAGTCAGCATCATGCGTTTCACGTAAGCGACACCGAATTCGACGCGATCCTGCATCGAGTCAAGGACGCTAGGCTCATCTTCGGAAGCGGGCCGCAGAGCCTTGAAGACGGAAAGCTCAACGATTGGAATGGCGGCCGCGGCTTCTATTACAAGGACCACGACGGCCACGTCATCGAGCTGATGACCGTGCCGCAGTGAACTTCGGGCGTGGTGCGAAGTAGCCTTAGCCTCTTTGATGTCGGGGCCGATCCCACAAACTGCAGCGTCAGCCTTCATACGTCGCATTAGAACCGAGGTGGGTCATGAGTCAGAAGCTTGCCGTCGTCGTCACGGGAGGCACGGGCAAACAAGGCGGCGCTGTGGTGAAGAGCCTGCTTGAGCGCGGTCACGAGGTTCGCGCTGTCACGCGCAGTACCGAATCCGCGAAGGCGAGGGAGCTCGCAAACGCGGGCGTCACGCTCGTCCGCGCGTCACTCGAAGACACGGCCGCGCTCACGAAGGCGCTCGAAGGAGCGACCTCCCTCTTTGCGGTGACGACGCCGTTCGAAGGAGGCACGCAAGCCGAGACGCGACAAGGCATCTCCGCCGCGGACGCGGCCAAGGCCGCAGGCGTAGACCTCGTCTTCACCTCGGTAGGCTCCGCCAATCGACAGACGGGCGTCCCGCACTTCGACAGCAAGTACGAGGTCGAAGAATACATCGCCAAGATCGGCGTACGCGCCACGGTCCTGGCGCCCGTCTACTTCATGGAGAACCTCCGTTTCGGCAAGGAGCAGCTCGCGAAGGGCATCTACGCCACGCCGCTCCCGCCGACGAGACAGCTCGCGCAAGTCGCCGTCGCGGACATCGGGGCCGTCGCCGTTCGCCTTCTCGAGGACCCCGGTCGCTTTGCAGGCAAGCGCTTCGACCTTGGGGGTGACGAGCTCACGGGCAACGACGTCCTCGCCATCCTCTCGCGTGTCACCGGTCGCCCGTTCACCTATCTCCAGGTCCCGCTGGACGTCATCCGCCAACGCATGGGTGAGGACGGCGCCAAGATGTACGAGTGGTTCGATCGCGTCGGCTTCAGCGTCGATCGCGCAGCGCTTCGCCGCGAGTTCTCCGACGTCGCCTTCCACGACTTCGAGTCGTGGGCCAAGGCACAGGATTGGAACACGCTTTTCCAAAGCACGTAGCACATCCGCGTCCGACGCATTCAGCAAGCCCACGAATGAGGTGGTACCGATGAGTCGAATCCCTACCCATACCGTCGAGGACGCACCCGCTGCATCGCGCTCGCTCTTGCAAAAGATCGTCCAGTCCACCCCGACGGGACGTCCCACGAACCTGCATGCCCAGATGGCGCATTCTCCGGCGGTCCTAACGGCGTATTCGTCGCTACGTGCCGTGCTTGCCGAGCACACCACCTTCGACCCGAAGGTGGGTGCGGCACTGACGATGGCAACTGCGGCCGGCGTCGGCAATGGCTATATGATCCGTATTGCCGGTCGACTCGCACACATGAACGGCTGGGTCGAAAAGCAAGTCGCCGCATTGCAGACGGGCCTCCCGACGGGCGACATTAAAATCGACGCGCTGACCCGCCTGGTCAGGGAGGCCGCTGCCAATTCGGGCAACGTTACCGATGCCACCTGGAAGGCCGCTCAGCAAGCCGGCTGGAGCGATGAGCAACTGACCGACGCGTTTGCTTACGTGGGAGCGACGGTGTTCACGGGATACTTCCTCAATTACGCACAAACCGATATGGATGCCTTGTGGTAGAGGGAGCGGAGCTGATGCCGCTGCCCGGGAATCTTCACTGGATGCCGGCGCCGATTTCATCGCCATTGGTGACCATGTACGTTCCGACCGACAGGCAATAGATCACGGTATTTTTGTCCCGATCGACGCTTCACTAGAGATCGATGCCGCTTCACGCATTTCTGGGCGGCAGACGGAGGGAACGACGGTGGCAAGAGTGCGCGTGCTTTTAGTTGGCTTAGACCCAGATATAGTTGACAAGCCGCCAGTGCCTGAGCTCACGGCGGCAACGGTTCATGCCGCCGTCGAGGCTGAGAGCGCCAAATTGGAAACTCTCGGCTACAGTGTGAAGTCCTTGTTAGTTGACGACGGCAAGACTGCAGAAGCGGTACTTACAGACGCACTCACGAGCAGTAGATACGAGTGCATCATGATGGGTGCAGGCCTGCGTCTTGTTCCGCGTTATTTCCTGTTGTTCGAGAAATTAATCAACGTCGTTCACCGGCAAGCGCCAGCTTCGACGAAGCTATGCTTCAGTTCGAACCCCTCAGATACGGCCGAAGCTGTAAGGCGTTGGGTTTAGACCACCGCGGATATTACTCAAATGCTTCCCACGCCATCCGCTTCGACCTCGTACTGCCCGCCACCTCCGAGCGTGGCCAATCTCCGAAACGAGGGTATCC
>JASHYD010000507.1 GCA_030043175.1 Xanthobacteraceae bacterium
CAGGCCGGTGGTGACCGTGTAGCCGCGATTGACGCCGACCTTGCGGCCATCGAGGTCCCTGGGCGTACGAATGCCGGCCCTGGTGTTGACCAGGATCGCCCCATGGTGGAAGGCGCGCACCAGAAAGACCGGCACTGCCGTCATCGGCTTGCCATGCGCCCTGGCGCAGATGTAGGTGGTGATCGCCATCTCGCAGATGTCGAACTCGTTGCCCCGCACCATGCGTCGGAAGGCGTCGATAAGGACCGGGACTTCGACGAAATCGAATGCGAAACTCTTCGGCTTGACAATGCCGTCCTTGAGGGCCTGGTTGTTGCCTTGGGTGCGGGTGACGGTCTTCAGCTTGAGTCCGGTCATAGGCGCCTACCATCCTGCACATCACCGCTTTTGCTGCGGACCATTTAGCAGCAATCGCACTCGAATCCTTCTGGGACCGCGAGCGCGTCTCTCAGCCAGGCCGGGGGGAAATCGTCGAAGACGACCTGGCGAAGGGGTTTGAAAAACTTGAAGTGGTGCCGCGTTTCGTCGATCCAGAACACCACAACCGTCTCGAGCGGCGGACAGCCCGCCAGACCGCAGGCAATTTCCGATACAAGGATTGCAGCATCCGCCGCAAGCGTGAAGCGCTCGCGCGTCCATTCCTGCACGCGAACGAGCGCCTCGTAGTATGCGGGGCTCTGCTTGAGCGGTTGAACCTTTGCGGATGCCGGCATCATGCCGCAACCTACCAAAAACGCGGCCGTATGAATCGATAAAATTGCCCATGAGCACGCCGGAGTGCTAGCGAGGAGGCACCGAATCTAGTGGAGGTGATCGCCGTGGTGGAAAAAGTCCTTGCGGCCGTAAGAACAGGTCCGAGCAAGACCGAGATCCGCGAATTCCCGATGCCGGACATCCCGGAGGACGCCGCCTTAATGAAGATGGAGGTCGCCGGCATTTGCGGGACCGACGTCAAGCTCTACAAGACACCGCCGTCGAGCGCGCCGGTGATTATGGGGCATGAGAACATCGGCTATATCGCCAAGGCGGGCCGCGAGTTCACGAGACGCAAGGGATTCCGCGAGGGCGACCTCGTATTCGTGGAGCACTACGTCGCTTGCGGCAAGTGCGAATGGTGCCATCTCGGCCAGTACCGCCACTGCGAGAACACCGACTGGCGCTACAACCCCGACGCTATCCGCTACGGCTACACATCGGCGGAGAAGGCGCCGCATCTTTGGGGTGGTTTCGCCCACTACGTCTACCTGCCGTGGAACGCCGTCCTCCACCATGTCCCCCACGGGGTCACACCGGAATTGGCCGGATTGGTCACACCGATGGCCAACGGGGTCGAATGGTCACTGTTCGACGGCGGCGTCGGCTACAATTCAACGGTGCTGATTCAGGGACCAGGTCAGCAGGGCCTTTCGCAGACCGTCATCTGCAAGCAGGCTGGCGCCTCGCTCATCATCATCACCGGCACCGCGAAGGACGGCGCCCGGCTTGAGGTCGCCAAGAAGCTTGGCGCCGACCATGTGATAGACGTCGAGAAGGAAGACCCGCTGGCGCGGACCATGGAGATCACCGGCCGCAAGGGCGTCGACGTCGTGCTCGACTGCACGGCGGGCGCCGGCACCCTTCCGGTGCTGCTCGGCGTCGAGGCGCTCAAGCGCAAGGGCGGCACGATCGTGGTTCAGGGCGAAATGCCCGATTTCCCGAACTTCCCGATCGGCCGGATCACGGTGAAGTTCATCACCATCAAAAGCGCACGCGGTCACAGCTTCAAGGCCTGTGAGCTTGCCCTTCAGCAGCTCGCCTCAAAGCGATTCCCGCTCGAACTGATCACGACCCACAAATTCGGCCTAAAGGACGTGGACCTCGCCATCCGTTCGGTCGGCGGTCACGGCGTCAAGGACGTGATTCACGCGTCGCTGATGCCGTGGGACTAACCAACGCGCTACTCCTCGCCTGTCGAGGCCGGTTTCGCCGCTCGGGAAGCGTCAGGCGCCGCCAGCACGGCGCGGCACGCGAGCGGCAACTTCGCCATCGTCAGCGCCGGCTTCGGTCTCGCCGGGAACGGTGGGGGCTGGGGGTGCAACACGGCCTCGCTGAACCACCAGTCCAAATCCTTGCCGCAGCCGTCGCCGGGAGGCGGCGGCTGCTGTGGCTTGCATTCCAGGCTATCCGCCGGACAGCGCAGGCGGACATGAAAATGATAGTCATGCCCCCAGTAGGGCCGCACCTTGTTGAGCCAGTCCCGATCGGGGTCGGTGTCCCGACATAAGGCTTTCTTGATCGCCGCATTGACGAAGATGCGCTCGACCTGCGGGTCGCGCGCCGCGGATTTGATGACCGCAACATGACCGGGTGTCCACACTGACGGGTCGATGTCGAGCCGGCTCTCCGCCACGACGTTGGTGGCGGACATTTCTTCGCGTTCGACGCGGGTCAGTTGGTGATTGGGCATCGGCGTCAGCCAGACATCGGCATCGAGACCGATTTGGTGGCTGGCGTGCCCGGTCACCATCGGCCCACCGCGGGGCTGCGACATATCGCCCACGAGCAGGCCGTTCCAGTCGCCAGCCTTGTGTACCCTGGCGGCGAGTTTTTCCAGAAAACGGATAAGCGTGGGGTGGCCCCAATTGCGATTGCGCGACAGCCGCATCACTTGCCAATCGGGGCCATCGACCGGAAGCGGGCTGGCGCCCGCGAGACAGCCGGCGGAATAGAACCCGACCACATGGGCGTTCCCTGGCGTCGGGGTGGCGATGCGCCCGAACAGCTGTTTAGCGGGCGTTTTAGGATTATCGGGATGCCCAAGGGGAGGCAGCACGGTCGGCTCGACAGTGCCCTTTTCCTGCGCCGTGACGCCGCTCGCGGCGGCAACCAGCATCAAGGACAAAGCGTGGCGTACGAAACAAGTCCGCATCGAATCGATCTCTCGCGCATTGTGACTAGAGTGGGAGGCAACCCCTTATTGCGACAAAATTGTGTCGTCGATTGCGGAATCAACTCGATCACGGCAAGAGGGGCCGCCCTCGCGGCATCCAGGGATTGAGCACCAAATACGCGTTCCACCCGTCAATATATTTTGACCGATTTGCCGGGGAGTGGACCCATCAGTAGGATCACCGGAATCGCTTTTTTCACGCACGCGGTTGCTGCACGAAATCGATTTGAAATTCCGAGGCTTCTGAGTTGCCTCAACCGCGATTTGGCTTGAACTTCGTTCAGCGCGGGCTCTTTTTCCTCACACGTCCACCTTCAGTGCGGCGATGAACGCCTCCTGCGGAATGTCCACCTTGCCGAACTGGCGCATCCGCTTCTTGCCTTCCTTCTGCTTTTCCAGCAGCTTGCGTTTGCGCGTCACGTCGCCGCCATAGCATTTTGCGGTGACATCCTTGCGGAAGGCGCGCACGGTTTCACGAGCGATGATCTTTCCACCGATCGCCGCCTGGATCGGAATCTGGAACATGTGCGGCGGTATCAGCTCCTTGAGCTTTTCCACCATAGCCCGGCCACGGCTCTCGGCACGGGTGCGGTGCACCAGCATGGCAAGCGCATCGACGGGCTCGCCATTGACCAAGAGCTGCATCTTCACGAGGTCGGCGGGCTTGTAGTCGGTGAGGTGATAGTCGAACGAGGCGTAGCCTTTCGATACCGACTTGAGGCGGTCGTAGAAGTCGAACACCACCTCGTTGAGGGGCAGGTCATATTTGACCATGGCGCGGCTGCCGACATAGGTCAGTTCGACCTGGTTGCCGCGGCGGTCCTGGCACAGCTTGAGCACGCTGCCGAGATATTCGTCTGGGGTCAGGATCGTGGCGCCGATCCAGGGTTCACGGATTTCCTCGATCTTGACCACATCCGGCATATCGACCGGATTGTGAATTTCGATCTCCTTCCCGTCGATCAGCGCCATCCGGTAGATGACCGACGGCGCCGTGGCGATCAGGTCAAGGTTGAATTCGCGCTCCAGCCGCTCCTGAATGATTTCGAGGTGCAGCAGCCCGAGAA
>JASHYD010000508.1 GCA_030043175.1 Xanthobacteraceae bacterium
CGAGTTCACGCGACAAAGCGATGAGGAAAATAAAATCTATTACGAGCCGCGCTGCATCGAAGGAAACTATGCCCTGCCGGGGATGTTGCGCGGCGCGCGCATGGAGGAGACCGCCTTTGCAGAGGGACGCGGTCCTAATCCTGCAACAAAAGACGAAACCATCGGCAATTCCGGCGTTGCGGAGGATCCGCTAGAGATACCGCGCTAACGATGATCCGTTGATGGCCATCCGCGACAAGGTGGCCACATGGGGTGAACAAACTCCGCGCGCTGTGCCCGCATGGCGGTGCTTCAGGCCCGCATCATTCAGCCGCGCACTGGCCTGCGATTTGATACGGGCCAGCCGGGCTGGCTTGCCGGCAAGGAATTTGTTGCGGACTACACGGAGTTCATCATCGGACCGGCCCCAACCAGGTTACCGGGCTTTCCGCCTGCAGGTCATCTCCCTGCAAAAGTTCTGGCCGACCACGAATGGTTCGTACTATCTGCGCGCTCCACTGCGCAGCATCAGGATGCGCCTGCGCCCGATGCGGGCAAGCAGATCCGCTTCCGGATCAGGCGCCGCCTCGCGATGGCCGCCGATCTCCTTGTAAAGCCGGGCATCGATCAGGAGGCCCTGATCGGGATGGGCTCGCCGGAACAGCTCGAACTTGAGCAGCGCCAGCGCCTCGAAGATCACCGGATGGGTGGACCGAACGGATATTGATCTGCGAAACACGGCAGCGATTTCCGCGCCGCTCGGCCCGGCTTCCTCGATGAAACGAGCCGTCTCTTCGAGCCAGGTCACCTCGAGCACAGTGCCGGCGCGCAAGAACATCAGCCACGGTCCGCGGGCCGCCGCCGCGGCCCGATTGAGCCGGCCGCCGAGCGGCGTCGAGGAGGCCGCGACCGCGCAGCCCGCCGCATCCGCGAGCTTAAGCGTTGCGTCGGTCGAACCACCATCCACGATCGTCACCTCGCGCACGACGCCGCTCACGGCGCCGGGTACCAGCATGGCCAGCGTGGGTACCAGCATGCGTTCGCTGTTCATGGTTGGAATGATGACACTGAGCATTGAGGGCGACTTGATAATCCGGTCCGGCCGAGTCCGGGTCGGTGTCGATCGGCAACGGGATACAGCTTCGCTGTAGCATCTCGCCCCGCTTTGTGAAAGCTTGAGCTGCGCTCGCTCATCATGAGAACGCCTCGTTAATTCAATGTGTTAGGCAGCAATGCGCTGACCGGCGTCCGGAAAGTGTGCCGGTTCGCGCATTGGCGGGACAGGCGAAAAAGGCAGGCGCGCGGCGCCTGCACTTCCAGCGAGGGATGCCATCCTGCCGCACACTCGCAGCGTCACTGCCCGTACGCCTCGCGTCGGCGGCCGCGGCAGCGCGGCCTTGCGGTCGAAGAATGGATCATATCCTCTCCGTCATGCTCGATGAGGTCGAAGGGATAGAGGATTGCGGTATCGGCAGCCTCTTTGCTGCGCAACTCTTCAAACCGTGACAAGCCGTCAGGCCCGAGCACAACCGCCTCGGCATCGATCGTGAAACTCTCGGCCTCGATCTGCTCCGCAGCAGCCGCGATCGCCGCCAGTCGCGCGCTCCAATCATTTGCATTGCGGCTGTGAAGCCGCACCGCGGCGCCATCCCGGCATAGGATCATTCGGTACCGTCGTGCTTGATTTCATAGACCCAGCAAGAGCCGGACGGCGGTCTTGATGCCAGGACCGGCTGGGCCGGGATCGGCTGAACCCTGTCGGAAGGCGCTTAATCCTCATGGCTTCGCGGGGCACGAGAAATGGGCGCGCCGACGCTAGCCGCAGCATCCGGCAAGCCCGGGACCGGCCCGAAGCAAAAATGTTCTTGTTTTGTTCGAAACGATGAGCTAAAAAGAATCATGTCGCATCAAGCTGCTG
Organism: Xanthobacteraceae bacterium; assembly: GCA_030043175.1. The sequence continues at coordinate 1,898 of JASHYD010000508.1, forward strand.
TTCGCCGTCGCCTGCCGGAGCCCCCTTCCTACCGTCCCTCGCAAGTGGACGAAGGTATATCGATTTACCGTCGCCAGCTTGCGGGGGAGGGTGGAAGGGCGGCGGCACGCGTGACGCGGGAGCGCGAGGCCGAGCCGCTCGACCCGGCTGTCAAGGCAGACGTCGATCCGGCGCGCCGACACGGTCGGGGTGCTCAGACGAATGCCACCGGCAGGTTTGAACCACGCGTTCAGGTCGCGTTCGATGACGGTTGGCAGTCAATCGAGGATCTTGCGCCGTTCAAGACCGAGGTCGCAATTGATACGGCTCGCAAGGTCATCACCCGCAACACGTCGCCGGACATCCCGTTCGATCGTTCGATCAACCCTTATCGCGGCTGCGAGCACGGCTGCATCTACTGCTACGCCAGACCAACCCACGCCTTTCTGGGCTTGTCGCCCGGTCTCGATTTCGAATCTAAACTCTATATGAAGCCTGACGCGCCGGAGCTCCTTGAACGCGAGCTCTCGGCGCGCAGCTATACGCCGCGGCTCATCGCGATTGGCACCAACACTGACGCCTATCAGCCGATCGAGCGGCGCTACGCAATCATGCGGCGCGTCCTGGAGGTGCTCGAGCGTGCCGGACACCCGGTCGGGATCGTGACCAAATCGCACCTCGTGACCCGCGACATCGACATTCTCTCCAGAATGGCGAGCCGCAAGTTGGTGCGGGTCGGCATTTCGGTGACCACGCTCGACCCCAAGCTTGCTCGCACCATGGAGCCGCGCGCCGCGACGCCGGTCCGTCGGCTCGACGCGTTGCGTGCACTCGCCGCAGCCGGCGTTCCAACCACTGTGATGGTGGCGCCCGTCATCCCCGCCATCAACGACGCGGAGATCGAGCGCATACTGGAAGCGGCAGCCGCCTGTGGGGCGGAAGCGGCCGGCTACGTGCTGCTGCGGCTGCCGCTTGAGGTGCGCGACCTGTTCCGCGAGTGGCTGCAGGCCAATTTCCCCGACCGTGAACGCCACGTTTTTGCGCTGATTCGCCAGACGCGTGGCGGCAAGGACTATGACGCGACTTTCGGCAAGCGCATGACGGGCGGCGGTCCCTATGCGTGGATGATCGGCAAACGCTTCGAGACCGCATGCGCCCGCCTTGGGCTCAACGCGCACAAGACGGAATTGACGACCGAGCATTTCAAGCCCCCCCGGCCTGCGAGCGAGCAATTGAGCTTGCTCTGAGGCTACGCGAACGGGCTGTGTTCCCCCCCAACGCGTAGCAATTCGCATTGGCGCGGCCGCCCTTCCCCCTCCCGCAAAGGCGGAGAAGGACGGACGCGGCCCGTGCGATTGGCCTGCCCGGAGGGCAAGGTCAGCAAGGATGCGCTTTCGCTCCGCCTCAGGGCTTGGCAATGTGCCAAACGTTTCCGCGATTATCCCCTTCGACGTCGCCCGGCTTCTTGTCGTCCTTCCAGAAATAGAGCGGCTTGCCCTTGTAAGCCCACTGCTTACTGCCGTCATCGCGTGTGACCACGGTCCAGTTGCCCGCGTCCTTGGCGTCTCCGGAAACCATCAGAGGCGGCCAATTGGTCGCGCACTGGGCGTTGCAAGTGGACTTGTTGGGTGCGGTGTCCCGGTCAAGAGTATAGAGCGTCATGCCTTTGGCATCCACCAGCACCTGGCCCTTCGACGTATCGCCGAGCTTGGCGGGTTCGGCGGTTTGGGCGAGCGCAAATGTGGTGCCGAGCGATAGCAAGGTGCCGGCAATCGCCGCAGCGAAGATCTGCTTCATAATGGAACCTCCCTGATTTTCCTTGGGGGAGCGCCGAAGAAGGCGCTCGGGATGGCTTTTGGGGCACAGGCCCCCTCCCGACCCTCCCCCGCCTACCGGGGAAAGTAAAGGAGGCGCGCATGGTGCAACAAAACAACTAGGTTGCAAAGCCGGCTCTTTAACCACCCCACCCGCAATCTCCGACGGAGGCTGCTGGCTCGGGCGATCGGCGACTGGTGCTTTGCAGGGATGTCGCGGGGCTTGTCCCGGCGACGCCGAACTTTTAGGCACTGAGCCGGGATACGACGGGGCGGTGCGGCCACGAGCGTCAGGCGTTCTAAGATGACTGGAATCCATTTCAAGATGCTGCTTCAACGCTTGGGATCGCCTCGGCGAACCTTCGCGTTGTCGGTGTCTCTCTACGCTGCGGCATTCGTGATCCTGTCATGGCCGTGGCTTTCCGGTAAGGTAACGATCCCTTGGGATGCCAAGGCTCAGTTCCAGCCCGAATTGCAATTCCTCGCATCCTCGCTCGCGCGCGGCGACTCACCGTTCTGGACTCCGAACGTGTTCGCGGGCTGGCCGCAGATCGCGGATCCGCAATCGCTGATCTTCTCGCCGCTGCACTTTGCCCTTGCGGCGTTTGATGCCACGCCCAGCTTTCGTGAAGCCGATTTCGTTACCTTCGCCTATCTGTTCTGCGGTGGCCTGGCGCTAATGCTGTTCTTCCGTGACCGCGGCTGGCACCCCGCCGGCGCTGCGGTTGCGGCATTGATTTTTGCATTCGGCGGCTCGGCGTCATCGCGCCTGCAGCACACCAGCGAGATCATCAGCCTCTCCTACGTGCCGATCGCCTTGTGGCTGCTCGCGAGCACCTTGGAGCGCGCATCATGGCGCATCGGCTTTGCGGCCGGCGTCGTGATCGCTCTCCTCGCCATTGGACGCGATCAGGTCGCACTGCTCGGGCTTTACGTGCTCGCCCTTTACGTCATCGTCTGGTGGCTCGATGGCAAGGGCCGGCTCGCGCGCTTGCGAAGCATGGCGCTTCCGCTTGCGGTCTGCGCCATCACGGCGGCCCTCATCGCAGCCATTCCCTTGGTGCTGTCCGCCCTGCTCGCCGCTGACAGCAACCGACCGATGATAGGCCTGGAGCATGCCGAGCGTGGCTCGCTCCATCCGGCCCTGCTGCTGATGCTGGCGTTTGCCGACCTGTTCGGCGCTGCCGATCCGAACGTCGACTTCTGGGGTCCACCTAGCCTCGCGTGGGACGCCGCAATGAAGCCGAGCGGTCTTGCTCTCGCACAGAACATGGGCGAGATCTATTGCGGCATTCTGGCGGTCGTGCTGATTGTTGGCGCGGGGCTTGGACGCAGCCTGCTGTGGGCGCGCGAAATCCGCTTCTTCCCCATCGCGCTCGCACTTGTTCTGCTTTATGCGCTCGGCTGGTATACGCCGGCATTCCGACTGATCTATGAGGTGCTGCCCGGCGTCGACCTGTTCCGCCGGCCGGCGGATGCCACCTTCATCATCGGGCTGTTGATCGCGATCGCGGCCGGCTATCTCGTCCATCGCGTCATCTCCGGCAGCGCGCCGCAGCCGCGCTGGTTCTATGGGATCGATATCGCAACCCTCGGCGTGCTGGCTGCGTTCGCCATCGCGTTGGCGCATAAGGCTGACCGCCTCGATGTCGCCGTGTTGCCCATCACCACCGGTGTTGTCTTCGCAGCGAGTGCGATTGCGCTCCTCGGTTTGGTGCGGCATGTTGCGGCGGCGAGCCCGATATTTGCGTCCGTGTTGCTTCTCGGCTTCACCACGTTCGATCTCGCTTGGAACAACGCACCAAACGAATCGACCGGGCTGCCGCCGTCACGCTATGACGCGCTCCGCCCGCAAACCAACAATGCGACCGTCGCGCTCATCAAGGCGAAGCTTGCCGAGACCTCGGGCCCCGATCGCCGCGACCGCGTCGAATTGATCGGCATCGCGTATCACTGGCCAAACTTGGCGCTGGCTCAAGGCTTCGACCACCTGTTTGGGCACAATCCCCTGCGCCTGCGCGACTTCGCGCTCGCCACCGGCGTCGGCGACACTGTCGCCGAACCCGTGCAGCGCCCCTTCGCACCGCTGTTTCCGTCCTACCGCTCGACCATGGCCAACCTGTGCGGCGTGCGCTTCATCGCCACCGGCGTGCCCGTCGAACAGATTGACACCTCGCTCCACGCCGGCGACCTCAACTTCGTTGCGCGCACCGAGGACGCCTATGTGTATGAGAACCCGCGCGCGCTGCCCCGCGTCATGGTCGTGCCGGACTACCAGATTGCTGATTTCAATGATTTGATCCGTGACGGCTGGCCCAATATCGATCCGCGCCGCACCGTGCTGTTGGAGCGGCCGCCCCCGACGTTGCGGCGCTCGGCGCCCGCGCTCCCCGCGGAGAGGAATGAGGGGGCCAGCAGCGCACGTATTCTTCGCTACGCGAACACCGAGGTTGATCTCGAGGTGAACGCGCCGAACGGCGGCTTTCTGGTCCTCAACGATGCCTGGCACCCGTGGTGGCGGGCCGAGGTCGACGGCCGGCCGGCTGAGATTCTCAGAGCCAACGTGCTGTTCCGCGCCGTAGCGGTTAGCCCGGGGACGCATCGCGTGCATTTCGCATTCGAGCCGCTGCGGGGAGCATGGGGGGAGTTGAAGGAGAAGGTTGCACAGGCAAAGGCCGGCGCGGTGACAAGCGTGCGCAGGATGCCTCAGCGTGTGGGCTTCTTCAGCCAATCACCAAGCGCTGTTCGCTCCGTCACTCCACCGAAAGATTGGCGGCCTTGACCACCTTCGCCCATTTCGCGGTGTCGTCGGCAACAAACTTGCCGAATTCGGCCGGCGTCATTGGCATTGGGATGCCGCCGAGATCGGCGAGCTTCGAGCGCATCTTTGGATTAGCAAGCCCGGCCGCCACCGACTTGTTGAGGATCGCGATAACCTCGGCCGGCGTGCCCTTTGGCGCCGAGATGCCGTACCAAGGGGCGGCCTCGTAACCCGGAACCGTTTCCGCAATGGCCGGAATGTCCGCGAGCCCCGGCCAGCGTTTCGCCACCGTCACCCCGAGCGCCTTGAGTTGGCCGCTGCGCACAAACTCGATCGAGCCCGGCAGATTGTCGAACAGCACATGCACCTTGCCGGTCATGAGGTCTGGATAGGCCGGCGCCGCACCGCGATAGGGAACGTGGATGATGTCAAGTCCCGCCGTCAGCTTGAACAATTCTCCCGACAGGTGCACTGAGGTGCCGTTTCCCGAAGACGCAAAGCTCAATTCGCCTGGTTTCGCCTTGGCGAGCGCGATGAAATCCGCCACGGTTTTGACCGGCAGCGACGGTGGCACCACCATGATATTGGTGAGCAGCATGATCCCGGCGACCGGGGCGGTATCGCGGATGAAATCAAAAGAGAGCTTCTTGTAGAGGGATGCGCTGATCGCGTTGTTCGGCGCGGCGAACAGAAGGGTATAACCGTCCGGCGGCGAATTGATCATCGCCGCCGTCCCGATATTGCCGCCGGAACCGGCGCGGTTCTCGACAATGACCTGCTGACCGAGATCGTTCGATAACCAGTCCGCGACGATCCGCGCCGTGGTGTCGACCGCGCCGCCGGCCGGGAATGCGGCGACGAGACGGATCGGCCGGGTGGGGTATTTCTCGGCGCCGATCGCGGCTTGTGGCCCGGGCAGGCGGGTTGCGGCGAGACCTCCAGCGCTCAGGCCAAGCAGGAGTAAGCGTCGTGTGGCGCGCATGATGTCACCTCGGTGAGGAAGTCGTCGACCCGTTTGCGGTCTAGGTTACCAGCGATACCGCCCGCCGCAATGGGTCTGCAGACTATCGAGACACCATCGGAGCGAGGCAATGGATTTGCTCGTCAACGTGGATGTCGACGACCTGCCGAAGGGGATTGCATTCTACCAGCAGACGATTGGTTTGCAGGTCGGGCGGCAGTTCGGTTCGTTAAACGCTTGGCGCCTTGTCGGCCGTCTATTTGTTGTTGAAGCCTGACAGAACGAGGCGATCCGCAGAGGCAGACGATCTGCGCCGCTACCGGCGACACTGGACGCCGATTCAGCTCGATTTGGTTGTTCCTGATAGTGGCGCCGCCGCCGCTCGGGCGATCGATGCAGGCGCCACCATAGAGGGCAAGATTCGAACGCATAACTGGTCGCATCGCACAGTTGGCCGATCCGCTCGAGCAGGGCCGGCAAGCCCGATGACCTCATCCCAGTTCTCCACGCTTCCGCGGGATCTCGTGCGCAAACCCCATACTTCAGGATCCCGGGATAGGCATACCCCTCAACCCGCCGGTGCGCGCTTTGTGAATTTCGTTTGAATTGCTGCGTCGATGCACAGCGGCATGCATTTCAAGGAACGCTCCTTGCGCTTTCGCGGCCGTAAATCCTCGGGCTGGTTCAGGCGGGCACGTCAGTGTCGACGGTGCGGCGTTCACCCGCGATGCCACATGCGGGATGTGCTCGAAACGCGCGCCCGATACCGCGTCAGCACAGAGATCGGTCTTAAAGGCCTTATCGATCTTGTCAGCGCGAGCGGCGAAGCGAATATCCACATCCACGGCAAGAGCGAAGAAAAGCCCCGCCACTATCCCGCAGCGAAAAAGACGCCGAACGTGAAGATGGCCAACTGGCGAAAGGATTCAAAGAAGAGCACGAAGGTTGTCACGGAATAGGGGCTCTGTCGGCAACGCGCGTTCGTCGAAACAACACCTCTCAAATCGGCAAGGCTCGCACGCAAAAACATCCACATACCACCATGAGCGGAAATTAAAACTATCCCGGTACCGCCCGTCGGTCGTTTGGCCGGGTGCTGCCCTGCTATTGCCGCGATCGGACGGCAGATACCACGTTCTAACGCTCAAGCAGGGAGAGCCAATATCGCATGGTGCGTGGTCGCACTGCCGTTTCGCGCCGCACGGCGCTCCGCGGCCTCGCGTCGGCTGCAACGGCGCTTGCGGTTGCAGGCTGCGCCGGCATGGCGACTGGGCCCCATTTCGGTGCCTCCGCGCTCCTGAACACTCCGACACTCCTCGTTGCGACCACGCGCAAGCCGGTCAGCGGCGCACGCGCCAAGCCGTGGTTCGGCACCGAGCGGTCGCGCAAGATAACGCTTGCGCGCGCGACCTTGACACCGCCCGACGACGGCCGTTTCTCGCTGTCCTCAATCGGTCTCGCCGATTGGAGAATCGCTTCCATCGAGCCGGTGTCGCAAATTGGCGATTTCTTCGGCCAGGAGACCGGCGGACGAGACCTGCTCATCTACGTCCACGGCTTCAACCAGACCTTCGAGGCGGCGGCGCTCGATGCTGCGCGCTTGTCGGGCGGCATCAGGTTTGCCGGTGACACCATGATGTTCTCCTGGCCGTCGCGGGCGAGCCTGCTTGACTACAACTACGATCGCGAGAGCGCGATGTGGTCGCGCGACGCTCTCGACCAGGTGCTTGAGGACCTGCTGGCAAACCCGGCCGTCGGCCGTGTCAACATTGTGGCGCACAGCGTCGGCACCATGCTGACCATGGAGGCGCTGCGGGAACTCTATGGCAAGCTCGGCGACTATGCGGCCGACCGGATCGGCGCAGTGGTATTTGCCTCGCCCGACATCGACATGGATGTGTTCACCGCCTCGGTGCAGCGGATTGGACCGCTCGCCCCTAAGGTCACGATCATCACGGCGACGGACGACCGTGCACTTGCGGTGTCGCGGTGGGTGAACGGCAGCACCACCCGGGTTGGCGCAGCCGAGAAGGCACAGCTCGAGAAGCTCGGGCTGCGGGTGATCGACGCCTCATCACAAGGCTGGGGCATCCTCAACCATGATCTGTTCCTGTCGAACAGCGGCGTCCGGCAGGCGATTCGCAATGCGATTGGAGACTATCCGCGCATCGGAACGTTTGCGCCGCCGGGAATTCAGTTCGGCGGAAGCTTGGCGCCGCCGGAGGGCGCACAGGCGGCGCCGCGGGCGGATGCGAATTAGCTTATAAAGAACGCCTTGTAAAATTGACCTGACCGGGCGATTGGAATGGGTGTCGGGCACGTCGCCCACACCACTCCGAGCCGATTGCATGAGGCGCCCGGTTGATCCCTTAAATCCTTGGCGAAGCGTTCAGCCCGGCCTCGTTCAGGCGCGATCTCGTCCCGGGATGGCTAGCAACGGCTTCCGGTTCTCCTTGCGCAAGCCCCGGCTGGACCTTCTCGAGTAAGCTTTCTGCGGGACGTTGCTCGGCTCGGCGTCAAGTGCGCGCACCGCCTCGACCGACCACTCGACCGGGTGGCAAGCGCCGCATCGCCCGCAATAGAGTCGCGTCCCTGCGCGAGCCTTCGGCCGCGCCGACACAGCAGCGAAGAGATCCGGATTGGCAGGCTTGAGCGCAACCCCAACTTATCGTCGTCGATGCTGATATGACTCATGCGGCTTACATGGACCCGCGCCGAGCGCGAAACTCTGCGACAGGTGTTGGTAAGGCGCGTTGTTCGAGCACCTTGCTGGCTACTCCGCATCCTCCACCTGCTTCGGCTCCGTGCCGAACGCCTTCTGCGCGAGTGCTGCTGACATGAACTCATCGAGGTCGCCGTCGAGCACGGCGCCGGTGTTGGAGGTGCTCACGCCGGTGCGCAGGTCCTTCACCATCTGGTAGGGCTGCAGCACATAGGAGCGGATCTGGTGGCCCCAGCCGATATCGGTTTTGGCGGCCTGCTCGGCAGCCGCCTGCGCCTCGCGCCGCTTGATCTCGCGTTCATAGAGCTTGGCACGCAGCATGGTCCAGGCTTGGGAGCGGTTCTTGTGCTGGGAGCGCTCGGCCTGACACACCACCGCGATGCCGGT
>JASHYD010000042.1 GCA_030043175.1 Xanthobacteraceae bacterium
GGGTCGGCGTCGGCGCCCCCTGAGGCGTTGTCCCTGGTCAGCGGATCAGGGCCGGTGCCCTCGGCAAATTGACGGTCTTGAAGGCGCGCCGCCTTCATCATGGCAGGAAAGCCCTCGTTGCCTTCGATGCAACGCGGCTCGTAATAGATCCTGTTTTCCTCGTCGCTCTGCTTGGTGAATTCCTGTTCGACCGTCCAGGGACGCGTCCATACGGTCGGATCTTCGATGGTCACGACGTACTCAAGCGTGGTCGGCGACGTCCGCGTCCAACGCTCGACCAGATGCAGGTTCTCCCGCGAGCCCTGAAAATCTGTCTTGCGAGTGAAGTTGGTCACGTCAATGACAAGCGTACTGCCCTCGAAATGGCCGCGCGAGTCGCCATACCACTGGCGGATATTGGCCGACAAATGGGGGCTGCCGTCCATGACGATGTTGCGTTGCCAGCCCTGTCCTTGACCGACGTCGTAGAAGATCGAGATGCCGCCTGGCGTCTGCACGATCCGGCGGAAGCTGCCCGTCGGGCCTCCGAACTCGGGCAGCCCTCCGGTGAGGCAACGCTCAGCCAAGGTACTGTCCTCGGGACCGTTATTGCGATTGATGCGCGCGGTGTTATAGCGTGGAGGCGGTTCGGCGCGTCGCGGCGAGGGGGTTGGATCGTATTTCCCGCCGCTGCATGCTGCCGCCTCGGCCCTACATGTTTCAGTCGATTGCAACAGCGCGAGACGAAATTCCCGCTCGGCCGCAGCTATCTTTTGAGCCTCCGGCGTGAGCGGCGGTATCCGGCCATTGGGCGGATCAACAATGAGCGATGTGCGCGCGCCGATGCGCTTCCAGGACCAGAACGATGAGTTGTAACCGCTGGCGACGTCGTTCTCGCTCCCGCGCGCGGCCCGCTGATCCTGGCCGAGCACGGCCGACCGGGCTTCATCCAATTCGGCGCGCTGCGAAGCCGAGAAGAATTCCTGATTCGCGTACTTGGCGGGCCGCTGCATGGGCGTGTCGTTTTCGTCGGTCCAAATGCCCTGCAGATCGGGTTCGCCCCACGGCGTTTTCAGCACCGAGACAAGGGGCGGCGCCGTGACGGCAGGGGGCGGCGCCTGAGCTGACGTCCGATTGAAGGCCCCCGAAATGACGGCAGCGGCGGCCATAATCGCGACCGTCATCAACGAGCCTGAGAACCTCTCGCGCACGATGGTCTCCTTTGCATTGTTATCCTGCGGGCAAAATAAAACTCGCGACAGTCATGGCCGGGCTCGCCCCGGCCATCCGATAATTTGGCAGTACGCAAGCGTTAGCGAGATCGCCGGGCCAAGCGCCGACGACGCACAGGTTGGCGCTTTTGCACTAATGGTCATTAAGCAGCGGGTCTTCTTCGGGGAAGCCGACAAAAGCCGTGGCGCGGTCCATGGTTGCCGGATCGGGGCCTTGCCCCTGCGCAAAGGCGCGATCGTCCATGCGCGCGCCACGCAATAGCCCCGGCAGGCCATAGTTTCCTTCGACGCAGCGCGGCTCGTAATAGATTCTGTCCTGCCGATCGCTCTGCTTGGTGAACTCCTGGCGGACGGTCCACGGATGCGTCCACACGGTCGGGTCTTCAATGGTCACCACGTATTCGAGGGTGGTCGGGGACGTCCGCGTCCAGCGCTCGATGAGGTGCAGGTTATCCCGCGAGCCCCGATAATCGGTCTTCGGACTGAAATTCGTGACGTCAATGACGAGCGTGTCTGCCTCCCAATGGCCGCGCGAATCGCCAAACCACTGGCGAACGTCAGCCGGCAAATGGGGGCTCCCGTTCATGACGATGTTGCGCTGCCAGCCTTGCCCCTGACCCACGTCATAGAACATCGTGATGCCGCCGGGGGTCTGCACGATACGGCGGAAGCTCCCGCCGAACGCTGTGTCGAACTCGGGCAGCCCGCCGGTCAAGCAGCGCTCGGACAAACCGCCGTCCTCCGGACTGTCATAGCGGTTCATGCGCACGGTGTTGTAGCGAGGCGGAGGGTCGCCGCGCCGCGGCGAGGGAGCCGGGTCATATTTACCGCCTCTGCAGCGGTCCGACTTGGTTTTGCACGTCTCTGTCGACTGCAGCAGCGCGAGACGGAATGCCCGGTCGGCGGCGGCCATTTTCTGCGCCGCCGGCGTAAGTCCCGGAATCCGGCCATCGGGCGGATCGACCACCAGCGAGGTGCGCGCGCCGACGCGCTTGTTGGACAAGAATACCGCGTGGTTGTAGGCACGTGCGACGTCGAACTCCGTGCCGCGCTCCGCGGGTCTTTCATCGCTGTAGAGCGCCGTTCGCTCCCTGTCGAGTTCTTCCCGCTGCGCTTCGGTGAAAACCTCCTGGTTCGCAAATCTCGGAGGGCGTTGTAAGGCGGTATCGAATTCGTCCGTCCAAATTCCCTGCAGGTCCGGTTCGCCCCAGGGCGTTTTTAACGTCGCGCCTGGCTTGCCGACCGCCGCCTGTACCACAGGAGAGGGTGAGGCAGCTTGCGCCGAAATCCTGCTGGGTACCGAAACGGCGGCGCTGACAGCGGCGGCGGCAATGGCGACGGTTACCGTCGAACCCGAGATGCGGTCGCGCATGATGACCTCCCTTTGTACTGCAGCGCGTTATGGCAACGAAAACCTCTCCGGTGAACCATAGACGGGGTCCACAGATTAGCTTTAGTGTATCGCGGTTCGCTTTGCGGGGAAAAGACGGTTTTGGGTGGCGCACCTGCGGCAATCTCCGCCCGGCCCGATCCGGATAGTGAGCCGCCGGTCCCCTGGATGGCCGTCTCGTTTGAATCATCTTGGGTGCCGTTCCGGGGTATTGTCGCATATCGGGTGCTGATTGCGCGTATCACATAATCGCCAAGCGACATGGAGGGTGGGTCATGATTCGAAAGCTTACTTTTGCCGTGGCTGCTACGGGCTTGGCTCTCAGCGCCACGTGGACGCTGACCACCGGCGCCACCTTCGGACAGTCACGGCAAATCGAGGTCCCGAAGTTTCAGTATGATCCGACGTTTCCGCAGCCGCTCCCCGAAAACTGGGCGATCGGCGCGATCGGCGGGATGGCCGTCGACAGCCACGATCACATTTGGGTGCTCCACAGGCCGGGCCCGTTGCAGAAGAACGAGCGTTTCGCGGGCGCCGGCATGGTGCCGCAAAGAGCGGATTGCTGCATTCCGGCGCCGCCAGTGCTCGAGTTCGACCAGGACGGCAAGCTGCTTGCAGCCTGGGGCGGGCCCGCAGAGGGCTACGAGTGGCCGTCGATCGAGCACGGTATCTTTGTCGATGCGAAAGACAACGTCTGGCTGGCCGGCAGCGGCGAGAAGGATGACCAGGTGCTCAAGTTTACC
>JASHYD010000509.1 GCA_030043175.1 Xanthobacteraceae bacterium
GTCCGGGTCCGGTATTTGCGCTGAAAGCGGCCACATCGAACGTGCCAATCGTTTTCATATCCGGTTTGGACCCAATAACTTACGGATTTGTTGCGAGCTTTAGTCGTCCGGGCGGCAATGTAACCGGCATAAATTTTATGAGTTCGGAACTCATTGGTAAACGGCTCAGCCTCCTATTTGAACTCGCTCCAGAGACAAAGATTTTCGGCTACCTTTCGGGTTCACCTGGTAGCCTAGTCGCTAGAGATTGGACCGCCCGGACAATGGAGGCTGCGAAGGGCTTGGGCGGGAGATTTTCGTGCAAGGCATCATTCATTTTGCCTCCTTTCGAGCACCCCGCGGCGGTATTGGAACCTGGAACTTGAACCTATCGTTCCAAAACGTCACGTCCTGTTGACCGTATGTGATGACGACACGCCCTCTTGAATGCTTTTTGATGAACGGTGATGGAACGACGCCCTGTTGACCGTCTTTCCTGTTCTTCGGAGTTTGGCGGGGATGGGGGGCTCAATGACCAAAGCTGATGAGTATCGTCGTTATGCAGCGGAGTGTCCGGTGCTGTCGCAGCGACATGAGAATGCCGATAAGGCGAAATTTCTCACGATTGCAGAGATGTGGTTGCGTATCGCAGAGGCTGCGGAGAAAAACCAGGCAGACGATTCATCGCCTGATGACTTGTAAGCTGATATTTCAACAGAGGACGAGCCAGGTGCAGGTTGCGTGGGTGTGATCTCATTCGCGCTCACCCGGTTTCGACGCAAGCCCGCCCGTCCGATTCTTGCTGCTTTCGCGACTGCACCACGATGCTGAGAATTGCGAACCTTTATCTTGACCGAACCCACGCGACTCGCCGCCAAACAGCTCGCTGCTGTAGCCCCATGAACCCGCCTTCCTTGTCGAACCTGGCAGCGAACCGCCGCCTCGGATAGATAAACACCTATTGATTAAAAATTCTTTGGAACCGTCGAGCTTCTCACACATTGTATGTCCGCTTCAACACAAATGAAGGAGGGAGATTATGCGTAACCTTCTATTAGCTCTCAGCGCCCTGGCCGTGTTTGGCTTGGTGGCACCAGTCTCTACGCCAGCTGCGGCCGAAGAAAAGGTGGTCATCAAGGAGCGGCGTCATCACCCAGAGTATTTCCACCGGGGATATTTTGGCCGATCCTTGCAGCGGGATCATGATCGCAAGACCGTGATCATTAAGAAGCACGAAAACCGCGAATACTAAGTCACACTCCATCTGCGACTACGGCGACCAGATTGGCTCCCCAATCTGGCTCGCCCCTTCAACAGACCGACAAACTGCTCGGCCTGGCGTTTCGTGAGTTTCATGGCAAGGGATATCTCCTGCCCGCCAACAGGACTTGCGCAGAAACGGGCGGGCCACGACCCCTCAACGGCCGCTGATTCGCTCGCACTCGAATCACCCGCAAACCCGCTGAAGCTGCAGCTCTCCTATGTGAGACAAGTCGCTGTCGAGGAGATCTTGCTGCGCCTGGTCGAAAGCGAACTTGAGAACGACAACCTGGTTCTCAAGCGCAAGCTCCATCTCACAGCGCCTGAGTCCGAGGTGCTGATGTGGATTGCGCGTGGCAAGTCAAATCGCCATATCGCGGAAATCCTCAATCTCAGCCCTCGCACCGTTAACAAGCACCTGGAACAAGATCTATCCAAAGCTCGGCGTTGAGAACCGCGCGTCGGCAGCGGCTCTCGCGGTGCGTATGCTCAGAGTGCGATAGGGAGCTATCCTTCCGCAGATCCGCAGGTCGTACGGCGCGAACCAGCAGCGCACCCGGCTGTTCTGGAGGTCAGCGTGCAGGCGGCTGGCGAACTCCTGATGGGGGGACGAGTAGCTCATGAAGCCGGAGTAATGTTGGATCGCCTCGTCTGGGAGCGACCGAAGGTATTCGATCAGCTTGTCTGGCGGCATCGCGCTGGATTCTGAGCCTGGTGGCGCTGGAAATCAAGGCCGCGCGGCGGGACCCAGGACTGAGCCGAAGCCGAAATGCAAGTCGCCTTGCGGTGCGACAGGGCGCCCTGTTAGGGACCATCGTCGCTGCTTTCCATCAATTTAGGACGGAGGTGGCTCGCTTCGGTTCGCATTCCGACGACTTCGAGGTATTCGGCGGCGATACAGGTTGTGTGCCGTCACGGGCGTCGTTGTGGTGGGCGTAGAGATCTTCCAGGTCGCGGCGGAGCGCGGCCTGGGCCGTTTCGCCGAGCCCGGCGAATGCTTTCAGAGTCGGGCCGTAATGAACCCGGTAGAACTCGACCGTTTCCGGAATCGAGAATGGGAATTTGAGCTGCACTAAATGGCGCGTTGCCTGCAGGTCCTTTACATCGGCGCCGAGCCGTTCATGAACGGTCGCCTCATCGCCCCATTGGAGCGGACTAGGCAGGCCGGTGGGCGGTGCGACGTGCTTGGCGGTGGACCGAAACACCGCGCCGATGAAGCCGCTTGGCGTCCAATTCGCCATCGCGATCTGCCCGCCGGACCGACAGACGCGGCGCAGCTCGGCGCCGACAAGGTCGGGTCGCGGCGCGAATATTGCCCCGAACATGCTAACGACGAGATCGAAGGCGCCGGAGGCAACGGGAAGATTTTCGGCATCGCCTGCCTCAAACCTGATGTCTAGCTTTTCCCGCGTGGCTCGCGCGCGCGCCTGATCGATCAGATTGGGAGAAATGTCGACGCCGGTAACGGCGGCGCCGGCATAGAGCATCAAAGTTCTGCAGCTTCCTCAATCATGAGCGCAGCGGCCTCGCGAAATCTTCGGCTTCACTGCCTCCGCAGCAGGCTTGCTCTGCACAGCCCCGGCCGGCCGAGCCTATCGGCCATCGCCAAGGCCGAAGGCTTGTCCAAGCAGGCGGTAGCCAGATTGAAGCAGGACCCACAGGCGGCGTTGGACGCGTGGGGGCTGTGATGGATTGCCTATCAATGTGATGGTCGTGAGCCGCGATTTTTTGAGTCTCGGGACGCGGGGTTCGCTACGGCCCCGCTGCCAGGAATTTTCCAATTGTCTCATTCAGGAATTTGGCGTCGGCCGGGTTACTGGCGGCTCCGGCGGTGTGTCCCCAAAGTGAGGGGATCGGCGCCAGGGTAACGTGAGGAATGAACCCAGCCTCATAGCGCGCATCCCCGACAGGAAAGTAGAGGTCGGTTTCCGACGGCATGTAGAGCACGGGGACTTTGATGGATCGAAGCGCGCGCTCAACATCCCCGCTGAAACCCGGTGTCGTGCCGACGTCGTGCCGTTCCCAGGTTCGCATTTGCAAAATAAGGTCGTTTGCATCGCCCGGGATGCGAATGTCTTTCAGCACTTGCTCGAAGGAAGTGGCGTTAGGGAAGCGCTGACGCCACAGCTCCTTGCGCCACCATTCCTGAGAAAACAGCCACGCGGCCCAGACGGTTGAAAACGTCTCCAGCCCTTTGGTCGGAGGAGTAGTGTAGTCGCCGTCTTTGAATGTGGAGTCCGTAGTGATGGCCGCGATTTGGCCTTCCAGGCGCACGATGCCATGGGGATAGCATTTTGCCGTGCCGGAAGTAGCTACGATACGATCGGCAAAATCAGGGTAACTCACCGCCCACTGGAAAGCCTGCTCCGCGCCCATGGAGAAACCGACAATGGCACGAAGATGTGTGATTTTCAGCTCATCCGTCAGCAGGCGATGCACAGCATCTACGTTGTCGCGGATCGTCATCACCGGAAAACGCGGGCCATGAAAAGGCTCCGGCGTGTTGCTGGGCGAAGATGAGCTGCCATTGCCAAACAACTCGGTGGCGACGAGAAAAAGCTCGGAGGGGTCGAGTGCCTTGTCCTGCCCAATCAGCCATTCATATCCACGAAATTTGGCCATGTAATGCGACGGGAGCAGCACGACATTGTCCTTTGCAGCATTTATATGGCCATAGGTGCCATACACCACTCGCGCCTGCGGCAGGGTTACGCCGCTTTCGGTCTTGAAGTCCGCGATGACAAGTTCATGACGTTCGCCGGTGTCCGGCTTGGCCTCAGGAGAATTTTGGCCAAGGAGGGTCTGCGGAATAAGGAGGGTTTGCGAAATAAGGAGCAGAAACAGGCCGTGCTTTTTCATGGTTTCGTTTCTTTCCTTTGAAGTTGCGCATTTGGGACCTGAAGGGGTGACGGCTCGCACATCGACTGCGCAGCGCGCCGACCACTGAATCCCCGCGTGATGGTGAGATCGAAAAATATGTGAGCGAAACGCCGACCAACGGCACCCTAGCTACCATTTCGCCCCGCTGGTTTCGGCCCCTTTGGCAATTCGCTAGTACTACTGAGTCAGCAAGAAGCAGTACCAGTCAGCATATACCTGCGCCCGTGCGCGCGGAAGGGAGAATTTCCATTTGGCCCGACCCCGGCCGGAAGGACCAGCGCAAAGCATCGGCGACCCATTGGGCACCAGCGAACCTGCCGGTGGAACAAAGCCCATAGCCGGTCCTTCTACTTTCGAAGGCAGACCACACTTGCGGGTGGATCGTCATTACCGAAGATGCCCAGAACAGACCTCCGCGGACGCATTTAGCACTGTCCCGAGATGGCCTATAATTTTTTAATGAACGCTCCAATCACGATTCGACCGGCGACTACGTCCGACCACCCGCTTCTACGCCGAGCAGAACTGCAAGACCACGAGCGCCGGCTTCACGCTACCGGGCTGCCAGGTGAGCAGATCGCTGACACATACCCAGCATGGCTCGAACATCGGGCTGCGGAAAGCGGTGCGGTGCTGGTGGCCGAGACCCAAGGCTCCTTTACCAATTCAGAATACGACTCTGGCGTGTTCGGAACTCCGGGCATTGTTCTCTGGCAGCTATGGCGGTTCCCATCAAAGCAAAAACTCTCAGCCATTCTTCTTCACCGAAGCTCGATTTAAGTGCCTGCTCAAGGAACCACCAACTGTTTCGACAGCAGCGGCCCATGCATGCTGCAACTGAGAACGACTCTGAATTTCGACGAACACTTTGTTGACTGAAGCCAGCAGCTATCGTTGATCTCGTCGCAGCTAATGGCAATGTTTCAAGACCCCGAAATCCTCAGGCATCACGAAGGACCGGCGCCATAAGCGGGTGTTGTACGCGAACAATGTGTGGACACCGGCTGTGATGTGAACCTCCTCCGCGAGGCAACCCCCGTGAAGGACTTCGCCATGGCGTCGGGTAGCATTCAGCGCCTTCCCCACGCGACTAGCGCCCAAAGGCGTTCGTGTACATAGTAGAGGGCTGTCTTGGTCAAGATCTCGGTAACTGCCACGCCGCCGGCTATGGCCAAGCTTCCTGTGATCACGGCCGCAATCAGGAACGTATCGAGACTGCCGGTTGCCCGCCAGCTGATAGCCTTGGCAACCGATCGCCAGTGGGTCTCGGTGGTGCGCATGAGACCAGAGACCCTCAGGCCGTTTCGCGTTGAGCTGTGGGCTCGGGCGGGCTCGATCGTCTCCACGATACCCAAGCCTACGGTATCGCAGGATTCGGGGTCGATCAGAATGAAGCTGCCGGTTTCCTGGCAATCGGCATAAAGGTCGAACGCAAGGGGCCGATCCAGCGCGATGACAGCGGTGCTGATGTCATTCACGGCCACGTTCCCAGCCGCGCGGTATCGATGTGTTTCGAGATCGATGACCTGCAGTCCGGGCTCTATTCTGGCCTTGACGGTGGCAGCCGCCAGCTTGAGTAGACAGGCGTGGCCTGGGATCAGGGCCTCGGTCCCGATCGCGACAAGCCGGGCGCCGAACCGATCGTTAACCGCGGCTGGAGCGTCAGCGCTCACTAGCAGGTCCCCGCGCGAAGCGTCGATTTCATCCGACAGTGTAAGGGTGACAGCCTGACTGGCGCGGCCATAGGCGAGGTCGCCATCCATGGTGACGACCCGCGCAACATGTGTGCGCTGGCCGGATGGAAGGACCTGGACGGGCATGCCGGGATGGACATCACCGCTCGCGATCACGCCGCAATAACCGCGAAACCTGGAATCCGGTCGGTTTACCCATTGCACTGGCATTCGAAATGCGGAGGCCCGTACCGGCACGACTTCGACTGTTTCGAGGTATTCGAGGAGAGACGGTCCCTGATACCACGGCATCCGCTGGGAGCGTGAGGTGATATTGTCGCCGTCTCGCGCCGCAAGCGGCACGAATACGATGTTATCGACCTGAAGGTCCCGAGCGAAGTCGCGGAATTCGGTTTCAATGGCTGTGAAGCGGGATTGCGACCAGCCGACAAGGTCCATCTTATTGATCACGACAACGAACTGGCGGACCCCAAGGGTCGATACGATTTGGGCGTGCGCCGGGTCTGGCGTGTCAATCCGTCGGCTGCGCTCACGAGCAGCAGTGCAAGATCAGCGGTCGATGCTCCGGTTGCCATGTTCCGGGTGTATTGCTCGTGCCCGGGGGCATCCGCGACGATAAACTTACGCTGTGCCGTGGTGAAGAATCGGTAGGCGACGTCGATTGTGATCTTCTGCTCGCGCTCGGCGGCGAGGCCATCCAGGAGGAGCGCAAAGTCGGGCTCTTCACCTTGGGTGCCATACCGCCGGGATTCGTGAGCAAATGCCTCGAGTTGATCGGCGAGCACAAGACCGGACTCATAGAGGAGCCGTCCGATCAGTGTCGATTTGCCGTGGTCGACGGAGCCGCAGACAATGAAGCGCAGTAAGCTCTTGCACTCCTGTCGCACTACAAATTCATCGGCATCGAACAACGCAGGATGGACCTGGATATTCATCAGAAATACCCCTCTTGTTTCTTGCGCTCCATGGCGGCGCTGCCCTCTTGATCGATGAGGCGGCCGCGCCGTTCGGAAAATCGACTCTCCGTTGTTTCCCGGATGATCCCGCTGAGCGTGACTGCACTACTGTCGATCGCGCCGGTCAGCGGATAACAACCGAGCGTTCGGAATCGCACGGTTCGCACGGCCGGCCGCTCGCTCGGCTCCAATGGCAGGCGATCATCGTCGACCATTATGAGCGCGCCACCACGACAGACGATCGGTCGGGGCGCCGCGAAATACAGCGGTACGATTGGAATGCGCTCCTGGTGGATGTAAAGCCACACGTCGAGCTCAGTCCAATTGGATAACGGGAATACCCGGAAGCTCTCGCCTTTGCGCTTGCGACAGTTGTAGAGGCGCCATGGCTCGGCGCGCTGGCGCTTCGGATCCCAACAGTGTTGGGCGGTGCGAAGCGAAAACACCCGCTCCTTGGCGCGCGAGCGCTCCTCGTCGCGCCGTGCGCCTCCTAGTGCGGCATCGAACCCGTAATGATCGAGCGCCTGCCGCAGGGCCTGTGTCTTCATGACGTCGGTGTGGATGTCGGGATGACTAATCGGCCCGATGCCCCGGGCGAGGCCATCCTGGTTGATGTGGACAATCAGCTTGAGGCCCAGTTCGGCGGTGCGGCGGTCCCTGAAGGCGATCATGTCACGGAACTTCCAGGTGGTATCGACGTGCAGCAATGGAAACGGTGGCTTCGCCGGATAGAAGGCTTTCAGGGCGAGGTGCAGGAGGACTGAAGAGTCCTTGCCGATCGAATAGAGCATCACCGGGTTGTCGCTCTCGGCAACGGCCTCCCGAATGACGTGGATGCTTTCAGCTTCAAGCCGCTGGAGATGCGTGAGACGCGGTGCAGCACCGATAGGAGTGGGTGACACGAGCCTAGCCGGCGTGGCGTCCAAAGTGGGGGCTCCAAAAGTCATGGAATTACTTCCTCTGGGGACGGTTCCGATTGGTGTGAGCCCGCTTCCGATTGCCCGAGCGTGGCCGCGTGGGAGTGGCGAGGACGATGCAGGCCGCATTCCTTGTGCTGTTGCCGCTCCCACCACCATCGCCCCGCACGCTCGGGCTCGCCAGCCGCGACGGCGCGGGTACATGGCGCGCAGCCGATCGACACGAAGCCCTGATCATGCAGAGCGTTGTAAGGAATGCCGTGCTCTCGAACGAACGCGACCACCTGGTCCCGCGTCCAGTCAAACAGTGGATTTACTTTGATCAGCCGGTGACGTGGATCGACGGCGGCAAAGGAGATACCAGCGCGCTCGTCCGACTGATCGGCGCGCATTCCGGTTATCCAAGCAGCGGCTCCGGTGAGGGCAAGGCGGTGGGGCTCGACTTTGCGCACGGCGCAGCAGGCGTGCCGAGCCTCGACCGAGGTGTAAAATCCGTTGATACCCTGACGCGCCACCAGGGACTCGACGCCAACGCGATGCGGACAGAATGCCTGAATGCGTTGACCATAGCGGCGTTCGGTCCACTCCCAGACCTCATAGGTCTCCGGAAATAGCCGCCCGGTATCGAGGGTTACCGCATCGATCGCGAGTTCCTCAGTGAAAATCGCGTGCGCGAGCGCCTGGTCCTCAATTCCGAAGCTCGTCGTGAACACAATCCGGCCCGGCACGACGGTGCGTGTTGCCGCGACACGGTGGGCGAGATCGAGATCAACAAACGCGTCTGAGCACGACCTCGCCAGCTCCTCGGCGTTCACCGGCTTGAAACTCGGTTCAGCACTAGGTGTCCATTTTCGGTGAGCGTCGGCATCTATCGCGCCGGGTTTACCATGGGTCATAGTCTTCATCGCCGTCGGTCTCCATGAAGTTGCGTCGGGGAGCTGCGGTGACCGCGGGCCGCACTCGGGTCATCGGCCGTCGAGGACCTGGCTCAGTGGCGTTTTTCCACCGTCTGCAAACTCGGTCAAAATCCCATCGATGAGCGTGAAGCGGCCGAAGGTTTTGCCGGGACTCGTCTCATAGATCGCATATTCGGCAGGCCGCCCCTTAAACTTATAGTCCACATGCAGTTTGGGAGCGCCGAACAGCGCCTGCAGTTCGCTCGCCTTCAGGCCGACCTGGACGCCTTGCTCCTTCGGCCGATCCGCAACATCATCAATCTCGTTATCTGCGGGGTCGGGAGCGAGCGGTAGCGCGAAGCTGAGAATGTCGGCGGGAAACGAGCGCCCGACCTTCTTGGTCACAACGCGCCCATCGACCAGAAAAATGCTGACATCGGGCTCGCAGGGACGTTCGAAGATCATTTGCTCGGCGGTCATGCCGTACCCATCCTCGAGGCGGTCTTCGACAGGCGCTCCCAGCATCTGCAGGACGACGCTACGACTCAGCCCGAGCCATGCCCCTCGGCTGAAGGTGGGAAGGGTGGGGTCATCGATGCCGGCGATATCGAGCGCCACGCCAGATAATCTATCGTCAGTGATGGTCACCGCGGTGCCGATCGGCTCTGCCGGGTACTTCAGGACGCGGATGTTGCCGTCTTCTCTCACAAAGGAATCAGCCTGCGCGGGCGCTCCCATGATCCTCTCCACGTCACCCGTCGACATGCCCCAGTGGAGGAGGGTCGCGCGCACGCCCAAGTGATCGATCCGCGGCGGCAACAATCCCTTGCTGGGTGTGGCCTCCACCTCCTGCAAAATGGATTTCTGGGCGAATACGGGAGAAGAAAGTTGCGAGCCCATGGTGCCTAGACACAAGGCTG
>JASHYD010000510.1 GCA_030043175.1 Xanthobacteraceae bacterium
CATCATCGAGTCGCACGGTGGCCGCATCTGGTTCGAACCCAATCCAAGTCGGCGGCACGATTTTCCGCCTTACGCTACGCGCGGCCACCGCAGAAGTGACACCGTGACCCAGCCCCAAAGATGCAGCCAGAATGCCAGAATGCCAGAATCCCGTAAACCCCTATCTCCAGGCGGGCGTTGGCGCGGCCTCACTTGAGGGGAGCGCGGCATTTTTCACTCCATTCAGATCAAATCAACTAGGAGCGCGCCAGCTGTGGCGACGGTTCGGGCTTCTTGGCCATGCGGCAAGTATCGGCCGCGAACTATGTCATCTACAACGCGTTCCCCGTTCCATCGCGCACCGCGTCTTCCGACTTGGACAAGCAGATACGGTGGTGTGGGAGGGGCGGGGCCGAGAGGCTACCCCTTTCCCGATCGATGGCACCCAACGGACCTTCTAGTCGGTCGGTGGAATGTCTGTTCTCTGGGGTGAACCGGCTGTGCTGCCGAGCAGGGTCGGATGGGCTCAACATAACCCAGCCCAAGGGAGCGGTTTGTCGGAACCAAGCCGTACTAAACAGCGAAGATACTCTGGTGCGGATCAGCCGGGCGTTTCCTCGATCGCGTGCATACGGTCGTCCGAGAGGCCGAAATGGTGGCCAATCTCGTGCACCAGCACATTCGTGATGATCTCCTCCAGCGTGTCTTCGTGCCCGCTCCAATAAAGGAGGATCGGCCTTCGGTACAGCCATATCATGTTCGGCATCCGCACGGGCGCGCTTTCGAAACGGAACGGCAGGCCGACCCCTCGGAACAGGCCGAGCACAGCGAACTTGCTTTTGGCCTTCATCCGGTGGAGCACCTCGTCGGTGGGGAAGTCCTCAACCTGAATGACCAGGTCCTCACACAGCGCGCGGAACTTGCTCGGCAGCCGGCGAAACGCCTCGGCTGCGATAGCTTCAAACTCGTCGAGCGAGGGCTCCCTAACGGAGTGCCGTGCGAACCGATCGGAATATGGAGTGGCGGCCATTGAAGCTACCGTTCACGGATGAACTTACACCGGCGTGAATGGTAGGCCTATTCTGAATTGGCCGGAAGTCCAGACTCGACTAATGGCGGGCTGCCGCCGATCTCGCTGAGATAGCCGGCGCAGTAGCGCGCGGGAATGTTCATGCAGCGCCACAGTGTAATTGCCAGGATTCTCTTGGTCGGGCTGGCGTTGGCGTAGCCGAAAATGATGCGATCGTGGACATAATCGCAGATCGCATTCACCAGCGGCCAACCCCTCGGAACCTGTCCGAACAGGAACCGTATTCTCATCGCTGTACCGTTGATAGTGGCGATCGTCTTGCCATCGCGTTTCCCACATCTGCAATGGACTGCCGGATGCGGCGCTGTTAACGTTGGACTCCAATTCTAATTGTGGATGGCGACGGGTCAGTTACAGCGGCGATGTGAGACATGTCGCCAACGGAGACCGACATGCTCGATCAGCCGTCGAAGGATACGGAAAAATCCACGCCGGGTTGGCGATTCCTGAAGTTGCTTGGATATGGCGAGGCACCTAGCGCCGGGCCAGGCAAAGGCAAGACGGGAAGCCGCACGCCGAAGGAGCCGGAGGAGCGCAAGCACCAGTTTGCGATCTGGTATATCTTTGCGGCCTTCCTCGGCGTGATGCTGGTCCAGTCCCTGTGGCTGCGCTTTACCCAGGTCGACACCATTCCCTACAGCCAATTCGAGCAACTCCTCGACGAGAACAAGATCGCGGAAGTGCTGGTCGGTCAGGAGACCATTCAGGGAACCCTGAAGGAGCCATTCCCAGACGGCCGAAAAGAGTTCTACACGGTCCGCGTCGAGCCCGAACTCGCCGATAAGCTTCAGGCCCACGGCGTCATCATCACCGGCGCGCCGTCGTCGGCTTTTCTCTCCACCATCCTGTCCTGGGTGCTGCCGATCTTCATCTTCTATCTGATCTGGACCTACGGGTTTCGCAGCATGGCGGAACGCCAGGGTCTCGGCGGCCTGATGACGATCGGCAAGTCGCGCGCCAAGGTCTATGTCGAGACCGACACGAAAGTCACGTTCAAGGACGTGGCCGGTGTCGATGAGGCGAAGTTCGAGCTGCAAGAAGTCGTCGCCTTCCTGCGCGATCCGAAATCGTTCGGGCGACTCGGCGCGCGCATCCCGAAGGGTATTTTGCTGATAGGCCCTCCGGGCACCGGCAAGACGCTTCTGGCGCGCGCAGTAGCCGGCGAGGCCGGCGTGCCATTTTTCTCGATCTCCGGCGCCGAGTTCGTCGAGATGTTCGTGGGCGTTGGCGCGGCTCGCGTGCGCGATCTGTTCGAGCAGGCGCGGAAGGCGGCGCCCTGCATCATCTTCATCGACGAACTCGATGCGCTCGGCCGCAGCCGCGGCCCCGGCGGGTTCGGCGGCTACGACGAGAAGGAGCAGACGCTCAACCAACTGCTCGCCGAGCTCGACGGGTTCGATCCGATGACCGGCGTGATCCTGCTCGGCGCCACCAATCGACCGGAGGTGCTCGATCCTGCCTTGCTGCGGCCCGGCCGTTTCGACCGCCAAGTGCTGGTCGACCGACCGGATCGTTCGGGCCGGCTGGAGATCCTGAAGGTTCACGTGGCCAAGATCAGACTGGTGAGCGGCGTGGACCTTGATCAGGTCGCCGGACTGACCACCGGCTTCACCGGCGCCGATCTCGCCAACCTAGTCAATGAGGCCGCCATCGTGGCGACCCGACGCAGCGCCGACGCGGTGACGCTCGCCGACTTCACCACGGCGATCGAGCGCATCGTGGCGGGGCTGGAAAAGAAGAGCCGCGTTCTGGGCGAGGAGGAACGTCGCCGCGTCGCCTATCACGAGATGGGGCATGCACTGGTCGCCGCGAGCCTCCCGGGCGTCGATCCGGTGCACAAGGTTTCAATCATCCCGCGCGGCGTGGGCGCGCTCGGCTACACCATGCAGCGGCCGACCGAGGATCGCTTCGTGCTCGCCCGCCACGATCTCGCCAACCGCATCGCCGTGCTGATGGGCGGGCGGGCTTCGGAAGCGCTGATCTTCGACGGCGAGGTCTCCACCGGCGCGGCCGACGACCTGCAGCGCGCGACCGAGATTGCGCTGCAGATGGTCACCCGGTTCGGCATGGACGAGACGGTAGGCCAGCGCACCTACTCAGCTCCACCGCAGCCGTTCCTCGGAGCTCCGGCCGGCGGCGTCGAAGCCTCCGAGACGACCGAGCGCGAGATCGACGTGGCGGTGCGCGACATCGTCACGAAGGCCTTCGAGCAGGCGACTGCCATCCTGCGCACACGGCGCACCGACCTCGATGAAGGCGGCCGCCTGCTGCTTGCCCAGGAGACGTTGACCGCGGAGCAATTCCCCGCGATCCGGCCCGTAACGAAGCAGCCTGAAACGGTGGGCTGATTGGGCTGATTGGGCGGACTGCCCCGTAGTAATGAGGAAGCGGGGTATTCAGCCGAGTAAATTATTCAGCGGAGGGTACCATCTCGCCTGAGGCCGTACACCCGTAGTACCCCCCGTACCCCCCGCGGCCGTGGCGATAAAACAGTACCGCCATGGTACCAATCGCTCTGAAAATTTTACATCAGATTGCACAAACCACCGAATCCGGTCCCTCTGCTACCCGGTCGGAATTGGGTCTTGAGATGCCGTACGCCTCCAGAACCAAAGGTCGGTGCCTCGCGCACGCGGTTGGAAATCGAGAACATGCTCCGCAAGGCGGGCGCGACCCGGATCGGCGTAATCACTGAAGTCGATAGGGCTACCGTCGTGTTCGAGGTGCACGACCGCCGGCTGAAATTTGTGCTCAAGCTCCCGACCAAAATGCCAACGCCGCCAAGCTCGAACAGCAACGGCGTTCGCGCTGGCGCGCGCTCATGTTGTCCATCAAAGCCAAGCTGGAGTCGGTCGCCAGCGGCATCGAGACCTTCGAGGAAGCCTTCCTCGCCGATGTGATCGTGGACGACGGACAGACCGTTTATGACCTTCGACCGAGGCTCGTCGAGATCGCTAAGACGGGCGCAATGGTACCGCCACTGCCGGCGCACTAGGGGTGATTGGTGACGATTGACGGGTTCTTGTTGGTGCCGCGATGCCGCTAATCATCTTCTTCACTGCACCGATCATCGTGGGCATTCTGCAATGGCGAGATGTGAGGGCCGGCAGGGCATTGTGGAGCCGGTGCAGGATATGCGGGGCGACGACACCCAAGCAGAAGGCAGAGAGATGTCGGGGGGCTTGCAGGTGGATGACTGACGACGCCCTATATGGCCTCATCCATCGTTGACGACCTCGCCGAGCTGCGGCGCGAGGAGCGCCGGCATGTCTCCGTGCTCACGGCCCGTCTCATATCATCTCGACCGGCCGGAACAGGACCCCGATCGCCTCGACTGATTGCCCGGCGCTTTCCGAGCTGCCCGCAAATCCAGATTTGTCAATAGATTGAGCGGTTTGTTCCGCGGCGTACAGTTACTTCCAGTAATCGTGTTTCCTGGAAGGAATCCACGCGCGTGTTACCACCGGTCCGGCATCGCCGAAATCCTGGAACGCGCCCGCCCGATTGCGGTGCTCCCTTCCGGCGACGGCACCAATACAGCCTCGGCGGCTTTGGCGGCCGGCCGTAGGCGCATCCAAAATTTCGCGGGCCGGGATTTGAGCGCGCAAGCTATCGGGCCTGCTGGAGCTTTCGGACAATCGGTCAACGATACCCGCTGGCGTCCCAGCTACCCCAGCGCCGCCACCAATAGAGGTCGACCCCTGGCATCTCGTTGCAGTAACCGGGAAGGCCTAAGAGCGCGGGTGACGGCGCCATCCGCCAGCGGGCGGGTCAGTTCGGCTCGGGGTCGTTATCAGTGCGTTCGATTCCGATGATGTAATGTCAGTGTCGATAGGCGGAGTCCTTAGATTCGAATCGGTGAGCGCTGCCGGCGTTACCCCGACAGTCACCGAATACCGCTGCGAGCTATCGCCGATTTTTGGTGACAGCCTGATTGGTCAGGCGGCGGTGGTTGTAGGTTGACGGCGGTCCGGTTTAGCGGTGACTTCCAACCCATCGGCGAATTTCACACCGAGGATCAGCTTT